>JALWJW010000242.1 GCA_026996935.1 Hyphomicrobiales bacterium | reverse complement strand
AGTATGCTGCGCAATATTCTTGAAGAGCACGCATTATATGATGAAATCTTCAGCGTTGGCTTAAGGTATGATGTTGGTTCTGGTGGTAAAAGACTATCCTCGGCCCAGCGGCAGAAACTTGGCCTTGCCCGTGCTTTGCTCAAACGACCTGACTTTTTGATTGTAAATCGTTCTTTGGCCGCGTTGGACAATCCAAGTTTTGTGAAAATTCTTGAGGCGGTTCTTGAAAGCACTAAAACAGATGGCGTGAAACAAGGTCTATTCTGGGTGCTCACCCACCCTGATTTGGCATTAAAATTTGATCGGGTCTTGGTGTTGGATGAAGGGCGAATTGTTGAAGATGGCCCTCCGCAGGATTTATTGAAAAAACAAGGCAAATTTGCAGCTCTCGTAAATTAGGCAACATTGGCATATAAAAGATCATAAAATAAAAAAACGGGGAAATGCAGGAGAAGATAATGGTTTCGATTAAAGAAGAAGTTGAGTTATTGCGGCGTGTGCCGTTGTTTGCACAACTTGAACCGGCCAAGTTGAAATTGCTTGCATTTACATCGCAACGAATGACCTTTCAGTCTGGCCAGGAGCTTTGCCATCAAGGTGAAACAGGCGATGCTGCTTATGTGATTATATCGGGACAGGCTGATGTTCTTATCAATCAGGATGGCAAGGAAATTGTCGTTGCCCAGGTGGGCGAGAATGCCGTGATTGGCGAAATTGCGGTTCTATGTGAAGTGCCACGCACTGCAACCGTTCGTGCCAAAACAGAACTTCAGGCGCTTAAGATCGACAAAGAACATTTCTTGCGCATGATTCGTGAATTCCCTGATATGGGCATTGAAGTCATGCGAGAACTTGCGGACCGTTTAACCACCACGACGGCTGAACTTTCACAAGCGCGCGGCCAGCTTGAAGCGGCCAAATGTTAAAATAATAATAAACCTTGAATACATCGAGGCTTAACAAAAAACGCAAAATTTGCGGGAGAATAAAATGACGACTTTTTGGATAATTCTGGCAATAGCCGTTGCAATCGTTGTGTTTATCATTTCGATTTACAACCGTCTGGTAAAAAATCGCCAAAGTGTTGAGGAGGGATGGAGTGGGATCGACGTGCAACTAAAACGTCGCTCAAATCTTATTCCCAACCTGTTAGCTGCGGTCAAGGGCTATATGAGCCACGAAAAGGACTTGCTTGAGAGCATTACAAAAATGCGTTCGCGCGCAAATGAGGTGGCCGATAAAGGCCCGGCAGAGCGCAGTAAAGCCGAAGGTGCTCTTGGGGCCGGCCTGATGAACCTTTTTGCCGTGATGGAAAATTACCCGGATTTAAAAGCCAATCAGAATGTGATGGATTTTCAAAGCTCATTGCAGGAGATTGAAGATCAAATTCAGATGTCACGTCGTTATTATAATGGTGCGGTCAGGATAATGAATATTTCGGTTGAAACTTTTCCATCAAATCTGGTTGCAAATTATTTTGGTTTTAGAACCGCAGAATATTTTGAAATTGATGATGCAAACGCCCGGCAAGTGCCAAAGGTAGAGTTCTAGACGTTTCGTTCAAATCAGTGGTAGTCTTTATGCGGTTTTTACTTTCCATTATAGCCCTAGTTTTTTCAATCGCCCTGTCAACGGCAACGGTGCAGGCCAGAGAAAAAATTCTTCTTTTTAAATCTGACATTGCCGTGCAACCAGATGGTGCGGTTTTGGTAACAGAAACCATCCGTGTGAAAGCCGAAGGGCGCAGCATTCGTCGTGGTATTTTTCGCGATTTCCCCATTCGTTACCGCGAAAATCAAAGATATTGGCGTTATGTCGGCTTTTCAATCAAATCCATACAGCGCGATGGAAAAGGTGAACCGTTCCACACTGTACGTGATGCTGATTATGAGCGGATTTATATTGGTGACAAAAATGTATTTTTACGCCCTGGAGTTTACGAATATACCATCCGTTATAAAACCACCCGCCAGTTGCGCTATTTTGATGATTATGATGAGTTGTATTGGAACGTAAACGGCACCAAGTGGCGCTTTACCGCCGATAAAGTCATTGCCAACATAACCTTGCCGCAGGGTGCTGAAATCATTCAGGAGCAAGCCTTTACAGGGCGTTTCCGTCAACGGGATAACGCATATTTTGTCAGCAATCGTACCAAAAATTCGATTACTTACGAAACCACTAAACCATTACAACGATACGAGGGGCTGACCGTAGCTGTGGCCTGGCCAAAAGGCATTGTGCCTGAACCGAGTGTTTTTACCAGTTGGTTATGGAGCATTTGGGATAATTTAGGTTTGGTCATTCTGGCTTTTGGCACCACGGGTGTTATTCTTTTTTACCTTGTCATGTGGTATAGAGTAGGCCGAGATCCTGAAAATGGCATTGTTATTCCATTGTTTGGTCCACCCGAAAATCTTTCTCCTGCGGCAGTAAGCTATATTCATTATCGCAAATTCCGCGCCAGCGGTGGGGCTTCACTTCCCTTTATTGCCGCATTGGTATCCCTGGCGGTTAAGAATAAAATTCTTATTCGTAATGATGGACCTGACCTGGAGGTTGAGCGGCATTCTCGGAGCGCAAAGTCAGATGATACAAATAACCTGCCTGTTGGTGAAGAAGCTTTGTATCTCGGTTTGCTCGGTTCGCGAAAAAGAATAGCTTTTACACAAGCAAATGCCAGTACCGTACAAAGTGCACGAGCCAGTTTTAAACGGGCAATCATAGCAGAGTTTAGTAATGTCTTTTTTAAAGACAATGTATTTGCATTCGTTATTGGTGTGTTTCTGTCTCTAGTAACATTTTTTGGGTTTTTCTTCGTTCTGATGCCCTCATCAGATATGATCCCCATCTTGTTTTCTACAGTTTTGAGCTCTATCGGTGCATCGGTGTTACTCTCAATGGGGTTGCGCCGATTGGGTGATACTATTCCCGGTGGCAGTTCAAAAGTTGCCGGTGTGTTTTTGACCGTTTTTGGATTGCTGATAGCGCTTCCGGTAATCGCAATGCCTGTAGTAAGTACAGTCCTGCCGTTTTGGGTGCCGATAGCCATTTCCATCTTATCAATTGTTAATGTCATGTTTTTCACCCTTTTACGGGCACCAACAGACCTCGGGCAGAAAATTTCAGATGATATTGCAGGCTTCAAATTATACCTTTCAGTCGCTGAAGCCGACCGCATGAACATGAAGGGTGCACCAGATGTGAACCAAACTGTTTTTGAGCGGTTCTTGCCATATGCCATCGGTCTTGGTGTGGAAAAGCCATGGTCTAAAGCCTTTGAAAGCTATATGGCAAAGGTGTCAGATGTTGATGCTCGTAGCGCTTATTCTCCCACATGGTATCACGGGTCACGTGGTTGGAATATGGATGACCTAAGTGTGGCAACAGCCGGTGTTGTGGCTGGCGTATCTGCAGGTATGGCGCAGGCAACACCGCCCTCAACATCAGGGTCTAGCGGCGGCGGCGGGTTTTCCGGCGGCGGCGGC
>JALWJW010000241.1 GCA_026996935.1 Hyphomicrobiales bacterium | reverse complement strand
CAACCATTTTCCAGCTTGATATGGGTATTCTTCTGGCTGGCACACGTTATCGCGGCGACTTTGAAGAACGCATAAAGCAGGTTATTAAAGAAATCGAAGAACATGATGATGCCATTATGTTTATTGATGAAATCCACACCATCATTGGGGCAGGGGCCACAAGTGGTGGCGCTATGGATGCATCAAATCTATTAAAACCTGCCCTTGCAAAAGGTTCATTGCGATGCATCGGTTCAACCACCTATAAAGAATATCGCCAACATTTTGAAAAAGATCGCGCTTTGGTGCGTCGTTTCCAAAAGGTTGATATTTACGAACCAAATGTGGAAGACACCATCAAAATCATCAATGGTATTAAACCAAATTACGAAGAACATCACAGCGTTCGCTACACTCAGGAAGCAGTAAAAGTAGCCGTTGAGCTTTCTCATAGATATATCAATGATAGAAAACTTCCCGATAAGGCGATCGATGTCATTGATGAATCTGGCGCAGCTCAGGCACTTAAACCAGTTTCTAAACGCCGGACAATGATTACCCCAAAAGAAATTGAAGCAACCGTGGCAATGATGGCTCGTATTCCACCAAAAACCGTTTCCAAGGACGATACCCAGATCCTCAAAGATCTATCCCTTGAGCTTAAACGCGTTGTCTTTGGTCAAGATGCAGCTATTGAAGCATTGGCATCGGCAATAAAACTGGCCCGTGCCGGTTTGCGCGAACCTGACAAACCAATCGGTTCCTATCTGTTTTCCGGCCCCACAGGAGTTGGTAAAACCGAAGTGGCAAAACAATTGGCCAGCACCTTAGGCGTTGAGCTTAAACGCTTTGATATGTCTGAATATATGGAGCGTCATTCCGTGTCGCGCTTAATTGGCGCACCGCCTGGCTATGTCGGCTTTGATCAGGGCGGTTTACTCACTGATGCCGTTGACCAACACCCACACTGCGTTGTTCTGCTTGATGAGATCGAAAAAGCACATAGCGATGTATTTAATATACTACTGCAAGTCATGGACCACGGCAAACTGACAGACAACAACGGTAAATCGGTTGATTTCCGCAATGTTATCTTGATTATGACCACCAATGCGGGCGCAGCCGATTTGGCCAAAGCTGCCTTTGGTTTCACTAGATCCAAGCGTGAAGGCGATGATTCAGAAGCCATTCAACGCACCTTTACGCCAGAATTTCGTAACAGACTTGATGCCATCGTACCGTTTGGCCATTTGCCAAAAGAAGTGGTTCGCATGGTTGTGCAGAAATTTGTTCTTCAACTTGAAGCCCAGTTATCTGAACGTCAAATCAATATTGAACTTACAGAATCTGCCGCTGCTTGGCTGGCCGAGCGTGGATATGACGAACAAATGGGCGCACGGCCACTGGCACGCGTGATTCAAGAGCACGTCAAAAAACCACTGGCTGAAGAAGTCTTGTTCGGCAAACTCAATGAAGGTGGCACGGTTCGCGTTTCAACATCAAAAGATCTGGAAAAACTTGAGTTTCGCTTTATTTCACCATCTCAGGAAAAGGCACTACCTAAACCTAAAGATCGCCAATCATTACCAAAATCAAAAAAGAAAAAACCTAAAGGCAATCCAAATTCAAACAAACCCGAACCTGCCTAAACAGGCGGGCGAGGGTGTTTGTGATATATCCTTATTTTTTCTTCAAATTTTACTAAAATCCTAATTATTAACCATATCCGTAAAGCAATTCTTTACGCAAAATCGGCTTAATCAAGATCAAGCATAGCGAGCATATTGTTCTCGCTACAATCTTTTTAAGTGAGTGCGTCATGCGTATAGAATTCAAAAACTGGCAAAATTCAATTGCTCGTAAAACTTCTGGTTTAACCGGCATCTCGTTGTTGATTGCGGGTGGTTTGGTGCTGTCTGCCTGTTCAAGTGGATCAAAAATAAGTGATCCGTTTGCTGGAAAAGGCAGTCCGATTTATAAAAAAGCAGGGCCAATTCCCAAAGGTGGCGGCAGGCGCCATTTAGGCAAACCCTATACTGTGGGGGGAAGAAAATTTTATCCAAAACGTGAACCCAACTACGATAAAGTTGGTATTGCATCATGGTACGGTGGTCGTTTCCATAAACGCCAAACTGCCAACGGTGAATGGTACAATATGAACGACATCACAGCCGCCCATAAAACCCTGCCAATTCCCAGTTATGCCCGTGTGACAAACCTTTCAACCGGCAAACAACTTATTGTTCGGATCAATGATCGCGGCCCGTTTGTTAACACTCGCATCATTGATCTCTCAAGAAAATCTGCCGATATTTTAGGCACAAGACGCTCAGGCCTTAAAAAAGTCCGGGTTGAATATCTTGGCCCGGCGCCACTCCAAACCAACGGCTCTGACTTAGCCCAAATGAACCGCCAGTTAAATAATGGCGCGTCAAAAGCCCAACTCATAGCCCTTGCAAATGGCCGCACCCCAAGCGCATCCCGCATTGCCTCCGCAGCAAACACAAGCACCTATACAAGCGCCTTAAGAGGGTACTTTGTTCAAGTTGGTGCTTATGGCGTAAAAGAAAATGCCCGAAGAGCAAAATTAAACGCTTCATCACTGGGACGCGCAGTCATTTCACCAGCCAATGGCACCTATGGTACCATCTACCGTGTTCGCATCGGCCCCTTGTCTAATGAGCGCCAGGCTATACAAGTCCAACAAAGGGCTGTTAATAATGGACATTATGATGCTAAAGTCGTTACGCAATAAATTTTACGTCAAGTTTGAGTATTGGACTCATAAAAACAGCATAGTTTTTGGGTAATAGGCTTGTTGTTTTGTTGACACAAAAAAGAGTAACGGAACAACAATGGGCCAAAAGCTAAAACAATTATCTATCATATTATGCACGCTCACAATGGCGGTATTGGCTGTATCCAATATCGCCAAAGCCCAATCTGATGCTGAGTTTATAACAACGGCCAAACAGGCAATCTTGTTGGACTCACGCTCCGGCACAGTCTATTTCCAAAAAAACGCTGACGAACTCATGCCACCGGCAAGCATGAGTAAAGTCATGACCATGCTGATTGTTTTTGAAGGCCTAAAAGACGGCAGTTTCAAACTGGATGATGAGTTTGTTATTTCTGAAGACGCCTGGCGGCGAGGCGGCGCTCCTTCTCGCGGTTCAACCATGTATGCAAAAATCAATTCACGCATAAAGCTTAAAGACCTGATCTACGGCGTGATCATCCAATCAGCCAATGACGCTGCAATCGCCATTGCAGAAGGCATTTCAGGTTCAGAAGCAGCCTTTGCCGAGCGCATGACAAAACGCGCCCATGAACTTGGAATGACGCACTCCACTTTTAAAAATGCAACCGGGCTACCCCAGGAGGGTAATCAGGTAACAGCGCGCGAACTAGCTCAATTAACCCGCTATCTTATTGAAGTATTTCCTGAATATTATAAAATATACTCCCGTCAAACTTTCACCTGGAATAACATAAAACAAGGCAATAGAAACCCTTTATTAGGCA
>JALWJW010000240.1 GCA_026996935.1 Hyphomicrobiales bacterium | reverse complement strand
GAAGGTTCATTATGTGGCTGTACATGTTGATCAGAATGACCCGCGGGTTATGAACTTGGCGCTGAACAATGTGGTTAATATCAATAAATATTATGCCAAGAAGGGTGAAAAAGTTGTTGTAGAAGTCGTAGCTTATGGTCCAGGTCTTCATATGTTTCGGGCAGATACAAGCCCGGTAAGAGCGCGTATTGAAAAGATGAGTTTACAATTTGATGAATTAAAATTTTCCGCATGTGGTAATACTCGTCGCAAAATGGCAGCTAAAGCAGGTAAAGAAATTGCCATTCTCCCAGAAGTTAAGATGGTTCCTTCCGGGGTGGTTCAATTGATTACACTGCAGGAAAACGGATATGCGTATTTGCGCCCGTAATGCGCCTGTAAATATATGAAAGTAATTGATTCAATAAAGCGCCGGTTGTTTCACTCGGCGTTTTTTTGGTTTTATCTGTGCGATGGTGATTGTAGACAGTAAAAATATTTTGTTATATGCTTATATTTGAATAATATCATATATAGGTGATGAAATGTTCAGATTGATCGTTTTAACAGGGGTTATTTTTTCAGTTTTAAGCCAAATGGTGATGGCTGATACGATTGTATTGGTGCAGGGTTATCGCGGTTCTGCTGCAAGTTGGCGGGCAACGGGCATTACTCAGGTTTTGTTGAAAAACGGCTGGCAGGATGGTGGACATTATTCATCACGCGGCACCCAGATTATAGAGTGGAAAAATCCCAATAAAACCAATAACCGGTTTTTCACCATTGATCTGCCCACTGAAACGCCAATTACTTTTCAGGCGCGGTTTCTTAGTGCCTATGTCGGGCAAGTTGCTCAACAGTACCCAAAAGAGAAATTATATCTGGTCGGGCATTCAGCAGGCGGTGTTGTGGCGCGGGCCTTTATGGTTGCTCATCCTGAGATGAAGGTGACAACTTTAATAACCATCGCCAGCCCCCATCTTGGCACGGGGGCGGCCGAAACGGGGTTGCAAGTGGCCAATAGTCCGCTGTCATTCTTCACACCAATGATGGGTGCGAGCACGATTAATCGCTCGCAAGGCTTATATGCCCAGTTGGTGCGTGAAAGACCGGGTAATTATCTTTGGTGGTTAAACCGTCAAAAGCATCCTAAAGCGCGTTATGTATCCATTGTCAGGGCTGTGTCGGATGGCTGGGTGCCTGTGTGGAGTCAGGATATGAACAATGTTGCCGCTTTGCGTGGTCGGGCCGAAACATACTTTGTTTCAGGTCGTCATGGGCTTAATGTTTATGATGGTTTGACGATCTTAAATATTATTGGCAAAAGTTAAAGCTGTCCTGCGCTCACAGAACGCTTGACCTTGGCCGCGTGCGATGTCAAAAGCCCATGCATGACTGATTTATCACATATAAGAAACTTCTCGATTGTGGCGCATATCGACCACGGCAAATCAACACTTGCTGACCGTCTTATTCAGATGACGGGTGGTTTAACCGAACGCGAGATGAAAGAACAAGTGCTTGATTCAATGGATATTGAACGCGAGCGTGGCATTACCATTAAAGCCCAAACAGTGCGATTGGATTATACGGCCGATGATGGGGAAAAATATATTCTCAATCTGATTGATACTCCCGGTCATGTGGATTTCGCCTATGAGGTAAGCCGTTCGCTTTCTGCGGTTGAAGGATCGCTTTTGGTGGTTGATGCCAGTCAGGGGGTTGAAGCGCAAACACTGGCAAATGTTTATCAGGCGATAGACAATGATCACGAAATTATTTCGGTGTTGAACAAGGTTGACTTGCCTGCGGCTGAACCTGATCGTATTAAACAGCAAATTGAGGATGTGATCGGCCTTGATGCCAGTGATGCGGTTGAAATTTCTGCCAAGACAGGCATGGGCGTTGAAGATGTTTTAAAAGCTATTGTTGAGCGTTTGCCTGCACCAAGTGGTGATGCTGAAGCACCGCTTAAAGCCATGCTGGTTGATAGCTGGTATGATAAATATCTTGGCGTTGTCGTGCTGGTTCGCATTATTGATGGCCAGCTTAAAAAGGGCCAAAAAATTAAACTCATGGCCACCGATGCCAATTATCTTGTCGATCAGGTTGGTGTGTTTCGTCCAACAATTGAATATACGGGTATTCTTGGACCTGGCGAGATCGGGTTCTTTACCGGTGCTATTAAAGAAGTTTCTGATACGCGCGTTGGTGATACGATTACGGATGAGAAACGTCAGTGTGAAAAACCGCTTGATGGCTTTAAACCGGCGCAGCCTGTGGTTTTTGCCGGATTTTTCCCGGTTGATACGGCCCAGTTTGAAGATATGCGCGAAGCGATGGCAAAATTGCGCTTAAATGATGCCAGCTTTGAATTTGAGATGGAAACATCAGCGGCTCTTGGTTTTGGTTTCCGTTGTGGGTTTTTAGGGTTGTTGCATCTTGAGATTGTGCGTGAACGAATTGAACGTGAATTTAATATTGATCTTATTACCACAGCGCCTTCTGTTATTTATAAACTTCATATGCGTGATGGTGAGGTTAAAGACTTACACAATCCTGCTGATATGCCAGATATTATGGCAATTGATCACATTGAAGAACCGTGGATTACAGCGACAATTTTGGTACCTGATGAATATTTGGGGTCGGTGCTTAAATTGTGTGAAGACAGGCGTGGGCGGCAAAAAGAACTGACCTATGCCGGTGCGCGCGCCATGGTGGTTTATGAACTGCCACTTAATGAAGTAGTGTTTGATTTTTATGATCGGTTAAAATCTGTGACACGTGGCTATGCCAGTTTTGATTATTCAATGACCGGTTATGAAGAAGGTGACTTGGTTAAGATGCAAATCCTGGTTAATGGTGAACCAGTTGATGCATTGTCTATTGTGGTGCATCGCGGGCGGGCTGAACAGCGTGGGCGCGGAATGTGTGAAAAACTGAAAGAGCTTATTCCGCGTCACTTGTTTAAAGTACCCATTCAAGCAGCCATTGGCGGTAAGGTGATTGCACGCGAAACCATTGCGGCTATGCGTAAAGACGTAACCGCCAAGTGTTATGGCGGTGATATTTCACGCAAACGCAAGCTGCTTGATAAACAAAAAGCCGGTAAGAAGAAAATGCGCCAGTTTGGCCGTGTGGATATTCCGCAAGATGCGTTTATCAATGCCCTTAAAATGGATGATAATTAAGTATTTATCATTCCATCTTAAGGGATTAACCTGTTCCAGGTTGGCTTAATTATTTAAAGCCTTCCCAAAATGCTTTGGCTTTTGAAAAGAAACCGGCTGATTGTGGTGAGTTATCGCGTTTTTCAGCTTCAAACTCTTTGAGCAGGTCTTTTTGTTTTTTCGACAGATTAACCGGGGTTTCAACTGTGGCTTGAATATACATATCGCCATTATGTTGTGAGCGAAGTACGGGCATGCCTTTTGAACGCAGTCTGAATTGTTTGCCAGATTGCGTACCTTCAGGAATTGTCACACGGGCTTTATTACCGTCAATTGTTGGTACTTCCACATCACCGCC
>JALWJW010000239.1 GCA_026996935.1 Hyphomicrobiales bacterium | reverse complement strand
AAAATAATGATCGGCTGTTACGTTAAATTGCTTTGACGTAAGAGTTAAGATGAGTGTGGAGGAAAGTTTATGCGTAGGCTATTAAAGCTCATTAAGTGGGCGGGTGGATTGCTGTGTGTTGTTTTGTTGGCATGGGTTGTTACTGCTTACATTTCGATGCGTGGATCTTTGCCACAGCTTGATGGTGAAGTTATACTTGCTGGACCATCGGCCCCGATCACGATTGTTCGTGATAAAAATGCTGTTCCTCATATTACTGCTGCGACCTTAAATGATGCATATTTTGCTGTAGGGTATTTGCACGCTCAAGACCGATTTTGGCAAATGCACATGAACCGTTCTGTTGCGGCGGGGCGAATTTCTGAAATTATGGGTAAGCTTAGTCTGAAAACAGATAAGTTTTTACGTACGCTTGGGGTTTATCGTAAAGCGGAAAAAGCTTTAGAGACCTTAGAAGGAAAAACCAAATCTGAATTGGAAGCTTATTCGGCAGGCGTTAATGCCTGGCTAGATTCTCAATCTGGTTTTGTAACGCCGGAATTTGCAGTTTTATTGTTGTCCAAACCGCGAAAATGGCAGCCTGCTGATACTTTAGCGTGGCTTAAAATGATGTCATGGGATTTGGGTGGTAACTGGACGAAAGAACTGGCTCGGTTGGAATTGGCCAGTCGTTTGCCAGCAAAACGGGTGCAGGAGTTTTATCCGCCTTATCCTCATCAACAACCGATTGAAATTCCTGATTTGAACAAGTTATACGGTTTTAAATTGGGTAAGATTGCTAATCTCCTTGATGATGACAAGTATCCTGAAATATTACGCAATAGTGGTGTGACGGGGGTTGGTTCAAATAACTGGGTTGTGGATGGTTCGCGCACGAAGTCTGGAAAACCATTATTGGCCAATGATCCTCACTTGGGGTTAACGGCTCCTGCGATCTGGTATCATGTCCATATTTCAGTGCCTTCAATTGGGTTTGATGCTATCGGGGCTTCGTTACCGTCGTCACCTTATATCATTTTAGGACGAAATCAGCATATTGCCTGGGGCTTCACCAATACCGGGCCTGATGTTCAAGATATGTATATTGAGCGTTTATCACCTGCTTCAGCCGGAAAGGTTGGAGATTTTTATGACACGCCTGATGGTCCAAAGAAATTTAAAACCCGTAAAGAAGTAATTAAGGTTCGCCTTGGCTCTGATGTTGTACTCAACGTACGTGAAACCCGTCATGGTCCGGTTATGTCGGATGTGTTGGGCAAACTTCCCAAGCTTTTAGGTGATAAGGCTGTAATGGCGTTTCAGTGGACGGCGTTAATGGATAAAGATACCTCCGCTTCTGCAGCTTCTGGTATGGCCGGGGCAAAGAATTGGGAAGAGTTTAAGACGCAGGCTGGTAAATTTATGAGTCCACAGCAAAATATGGTTTTTGCTGATACGGAAGGAAATATTGGCTATTTTGCTCCTTCGCTGGTGCCTATTCGAAAGCCTGAAAATAAATTGATGGGTAAAGTGCCATCTCCTGGTTGGGATGCCAAATATGATTGGGACGGGTTTATTCCTACTGATAAATTGCCGCAAAAGTACAATCCTGCAAATGGTGTGATTTATACGGCAAACCATAAAATTGTTGATGACAATTATCCTTATTATATTTCCAGTGAGTGGACGGTGCCATATCGTGCGAACCGTATTCGTGATTTATTAGCGGCAACGGAAAAACATGACATTGCCAGTTTTAGCAAGATACAAGCTGATGTAACGTCATTGTTTGTGCGTGATTTGTTGCCATTGATGCTTAAACGTATTCATAAAGTGCCTGAATATAAGTCGATCTATAACATGATGGCTTCATGGGATAGTCAGTCATTGCCCAATAAACCAGAAATGCTGGTGTTTGCTTATTGGTATGATGAAATGGTTCGTGGCATTTTGGACAATGAGGCGGCATTCCTGGATGAAGACTCCAAGGGTAAAATGAAGAAAAACCGCCGCCATTGGATACGCTCACAATTGATTAAGAATATTCTGGAAGACAAAGACGGACAAGGTGCTTGGTGCGGAAATGCGGCTATTGATACCAGGCCAGTTGACTGCAAACCGATTGTGCTTGCATCTTTAAAAACAGCACTTGAAAAAATAACGACTAAATATGGTGCTGATCGTTCAAAATGGCAGTGGGGTGAGGAGCATGTTGCGGTTTCTGAGCACCGGCCAATGGGTAATTTCCCGCTTCTAAATAAGTTGTTTAATATTACTGTTCCAACAGGTGGCGGGCCTCATACAGTTAATGTGGCTAATTATAAAAAACCAAGAATGGGCTATGATTTTCCAAGTGTGCACGCGGCAAGTTTGCGACACATTTTTGATTTATCTGATTTGAATAAATCATTGTTTATTTATCAGGCGGGGCAATCAGGGAACCCTTTGTCGAAGTTTTATAATAATTTTGCAAAGGATTGGGCGGCTGTTCGATATTTGCCCTTAACGACTGATAGAGCGGCATATGAGAAAGGCGCAATAGGGACGTTGGTATTGAAACCAAAAAGTTAAAATGAAAAGGGTATTGAAGTTTTAAGGTTTAACCCTTATGTATTTTGCGGCTTGAAATCTAAATTTTGATTAGAGCAAAATTGTCGAATGAGTTGAGGCAAGCTCATCTCGAATTATTTACGGAAAGAAAATATGGAAAAAGTTCCAATGACTGCTGGCGCTTATGAAGCGATTATGGCAGAAATTAAACATATGAAGTCAGTTGAACGCCCACGGATCGTAAAGGCGATTGCTGAAGCGCGCGAACACGGTGACCTCTCAGAAAATGCTGAATATCATGCTGCAAAGGAACAACAAGGGCTGAATGAAGCCCGTATCGCCGAGTTTGAGGATAATATGTCCCGTGCCGAAGTGATTGATGTTTCAAAACTTAGTGGTGACACTATTAAGTTTGGTGCAACGATCGATTTGGTTGATGAAGATACCGATGAAGAAACCACGTATCAAATTGTCGGTGAATTTGAAGCTGATGTAAAGCAAGGGAAAATCTCTATAACTTCTCCTATTGCTCGTGCTTTGATATCTAAGTCTGTAGGTGATTCAGTTGAAGTAAATACGCCAGGCGGTGGAAAAAGCTATGAAGTTTTGAAGGTTCGTTACGTTTGATGAACTTTACGCCTGAACAGCTTAAAGGCTGAATGGGTAATTAATGTGGTTAGAATAATGGCGCCGCCTACAAAGGTGGCGCCATTTATGTGCTCACCAACGGCAAGCCAAACCCATATAGGGGCCAGAACGGTTTCTAACAGTAAAAATAAAGCCACTTCAGCCGCTGATATGTATTTGGGGCCAAGAGCAAGCATGCTGTACGAAATTGGCATGATAATGATGCCATTTATAATCATCCAAAACCATTGATTAGCGCTTAGGCTTAAGTCCTGGGCAAAGATGAAGGCGATGCTTGCGGTGATAACACCGGTCAGCATTGGAGACATGGACATATCTTTACGGGTGTAGCGCGTGATGGTGAAGGCAATTGCCATGCTAAGTGTTGTACAGGCAGCCATAATATTGCCAAACATTGAGCCTGTGCCAAGCCCGCCCCAAACAATGATGGCAACCCCGAATAGTCCACCAGCCATGGCAAGCCAGGTGCTGATTGTTGGGATTTCTTTAAACCAGATAAGAGATGTTAGAGCTGCGACCAATGGGGTGAGAGCCAGAATGAAAACAACATTGGCAATTTCGGTGTTATGGACGGCCTGGATGAAAGTTACCCCGCCGATTGAGTATGCCATGATGATGGTAAATCCGCTTTTCCCGTTGATAAGAGGGGCTGTTGTTTTTTTCAGAACCCTCATTGTTAGCCAGAACGCGGTGATTGCGAGTGATAATAAAACAGAGCGCCAAAACATGACCGTCCATGTAGGCCCGTCGATCAATCGCAATACAGGCGTATCGAAGGTTATCACGAGTGCGCCAATAAGGGTGATTAAGAGACCTTTTGAATGATCTGAAAGAGTGCTGAATGTCAAAGGATGCGCCGTAAAGTAAAAATGATTTGGTTTTAGCTACTCAACCTGAAATAATGAGAAATGACCAGACGTATTTTTGCCAGTCTCATGTTTTTGTGTTTCATTGCAGTTGGTGCTGCAAAGGCAAAGCCGAAATGGTATAAATGTATCGCCAAGGCTTCCAGTCATACAGGGTATTATACTTTCAAGGTTGATGCGCAAAAATGCCAGATGTATTGGCTGGAAATTGATACACAATTGAAAATTCAGTCATGCGAATTGCCTATTATTAAGGCGTTAAAACCTTCAGCAATGGATGACCTATCTATCGTCATGATGAATGTGAAAACCGGATATTTTTATGATTATCTATCCGGTGTTCTTGATCGTGGTTGGTGTAAGCCTATTGTTAAACCTTAAAAGTCACCTTCTGCGGCTTTTTTAAGAATATCTTTCATGATACCTTTAACGCGCAAAGCATCTTTGAGTAATTCTGGGGGTAAGGTTTTGCCGCCATAAATCATCATATCCATATCAAGAGTGTATATCCATAACTGCCCTTTTTCATCTTCAACAAGGGATATTCGACATGGTAGGTAAGCAGCGTAGGCCGGGTCATATTCAACCATTTTTGCAGCGGTCAATGGGTTGCAATAAAGATAAATATTGAGTTTGCGCCAGGGTTTTCCATTCATCGCACCAACTTGATCACCAAGTGGTAAACTTCCAACGTCTCTAATATTATTGGCAATGGCTGTTTGCTTGATGGATTCATCAACTTCTTCAAAGGTGAGACCTTCGGCGACTTTTGCTTTCCAAACCGTGGCAGAGGCAGAGTTGCCTGTTTCGATTAAGCGATCAAACATGCCTTTGTATGTGGCTTTGGCTTGTGGATCGAATTTGCTGAAAGCTGAATAGTATTTCCAACCTGTTGGACCGTACCAAGCAACGCCGGCGATGGCTATAACGCCAATAATTGCAAGAATATTGCGGAGCATTTTCATTGGAATTTCCCTCTCATATTATAATTTATACATGATGATAATGGAATATGTTCGTATGAGCAATACTAAACCGTGTTAACCGTGATGTTTTTCAAAAAGAACAAAAGGTGGACATTTGAGAGGTTTTTGCTATGATTGGCCAATGGATATCGCAAAAATAAATATCGCCAATGAAATTTGGGATCGCAAGTATCGTTTGAAAGATAGTGATGGGTGCGTGGTTGATGTTTGTGTTGGAGATACATTTAAACGGGTGGCTAATGCATTAGTTGAGCCTGAGCCGGCAGCGTTGCGATCTGGTTTGGCTGATGAGTTTTACCAGCTCATGGTTGATTATAAATTTTTGCCTGCGGGGCGGATTTTGTCTGGCGCTGGAACTGGCCGTAATGTGACGTTGTTTAATTGTTTTGTCATGGGGCGGGCTGATGATTCCATTTCCGGTATATTTGATGAGTTAAAGCATGCCGCTCTAGCCATGCAGCAAGGTGGTGGCATTGGGCAGGATTTTTCTACAATTCGTCCCAAAGGAGCCAAGGTTAAAAGCATAGGGGCTGATGCTTCTGGTCCAGTTAGCTTTATGGCAGTGTGGGATGCCATGTGCCAAACCATTATGTCGGCAGGGGCGCGCCGTGGGGCGATGATGGCGACATTAAGATGTGATCATCCTGATATTGAAATGTTTATTGATGCCAAACGTGATGGGCAGTCATTGCGTATGTTCAATCTTTCGGTATTGGTCAGTGATGCTTTTATGGCGGCGGTCAAAAAGGATAAAAGCTGGGATCTAAAATTTGATGGTGTGGTTTATAAAACCGTGCAGGCAAAAGTGTTGTGGGACAAAATTATGCGATCAAATTATGATAGCGCTGAACCTGGCGTTATTTTTATTGATCGGATAAATCGACTCAATAATTTATCATATTGTGAAACAATTTACGCAACAAACCCATGTGGAGAGCAACCATTGCCCCCGTTTGGGGCGTGTTTGCTTGGGTCGATGAATTTGACGGGCTTTATCGATGATGCGTTTGAGGACAATGCGGTTTTAAATAAAGACAGTCTTAGAGATGCTGTGACCACTGCGGTGCGCATGCTTGATAATGTAATTGATATTTCAAAGTTTCCATTGCCTGAGCTTGAACGCGAAGCCAAAGCAAAACGGCGCATTGGGCTGGGGGTTACGGGGCTGGCAGATGCTTTAGCGATGTGCAAAGTTGCTTATGGTTCAAAACGCGCCGTTACATTGGCGGCGGGCTGGATGGCGACTATTGAACGGGCCGCTTATCGCGCTAGTGCATTGCTGGCTAAACAAAAGGGCGTTTTTCCTCGTTACGAAAAAGAGGCATTTTGTCAGGCGCCGCAGGTTCAATCGCTTGATTGTGAAACGCGCCAATTGATTGAGAAACATGGCATGCGTAATGGTTTGGTGACATCTATTGCGCCAACGGGAACAATTTCGTTGCTTGCTGGAAATGTTTCAAGCGGTATTGAGCCTATTTTTGCCAGTGAATATTCTCGTAAGATTTTGCGTGCTGATGGCAAGCTCGATGTGGAGAAAGTTCGTGATTATGCAGTTGGTTTGTTCAGAGAAAAGTTTGGTGATGCTGAACCTTTGCCAAAATATTTTGTCAGTGTGGAAGACCTTACCCCCGATGACCATTTAGCTATGCAAGGGGCGATGCAGTCTCATGTGGATTCGGCAATTTCAAAAACCATAAATTGTGCGGCAGATATTTCGTTTGAAGGCTTTAAATCAATTTATCTCAGAGCCTATGAATTGGGTTTAAAAGGTTGCACAACCTACCGCCCCAATGATGTTACAGGGTCTGTTTTAAGTTTGACGAGCGATGAGGGCGATGGAGACCTCGATAATAAAAATTCTGATATCATTTATATGAAGCAGCCGCTTGAACGGGAAAAATCTTTGCCGGGGCGAACGTATAAATTAAAATGGCCCGATAGTGCGCATGCCATTTATATTACCGTCAATGATATTATCCAGAACGGCCGGCGGCGGCCGTTTGAAGTATTCATAAATTCTAAAAATATGGAACATTATGCCTGGACGGTTGCTTTGACGCGGATGATTTCTGCGGTGTTTCGCCGTGGTGGTGATGTTAGTTTTGTGGTTGAAGAACTAAAAGCGGTGTTTGATCCACGCGGTGGACAGTGGATGGAGGGCAAATATGTGCCCAGTTTACTTGCTGCCATTGGCGGTGTCATTGAACAACATATGATTGAAACAGGGTTTTTAAAACGAGCTGTTCCAATTGGCCAGGAAGTTGATGAGGGTGAGCAAAAATTGATTGTTGGGCAGCCAAACACCTCAGCTTGCCCTATGTGTGGGCAGGCCGCGCTGGTGTATCAGGAAGGTTGTGTAAATTGCCAGTCTTGCGGGTATTCTAAATGCGGATAAAGCGTTTGTGTAAATAAATATTGACAGGTAAAAATAAATGTTCTAGTTTTGTTCTCTATTGAGGAGATAGATTGACATGAACATTTTTAGTAGTTTACCCAGCAGCTTACCAGGCTTTCGTGATCGTTTTTGGTATTGGAATGGGGCTTCGGGTAAAAAATATATTCATTCAATTTATTCTTTATCAGATTGCCCACCACTGCCGGGTGCCGTTTATGTGACGGTTCAAAAAACCGCTGATGGCGGCAGGAAACCTTTAGAGGTTGGACGATTTGGCGATAATTGGGATTATGTTGAAGCTTTGATTGCAGATCAGCGTTGTGGCCTGGTGTCTATCGATGAAATTCATGTTCATCTCCTGGCTGATAGTGAAGAAAATGCAGACGAAGTTCTCAATGATCTTGAAGGAACGATCGGGCATCGTTCGGTGTTTGCTGGTTTTCACGAGGAACCGTCAGCTTTGACTCCTGATGTTCTAAGCCCAGAAGTTTTAGCCCCTGTGAAATTAAAGGCCGCTGTGTCTGGCGATGTTAAAGATTGCTGGCAGTCAGAATTGTTTGATTTTCAATCTTATGAAAATGTTGGCTTGAATGGCAATGTTCAAGCAAGAGCCTTGGCGAGTGCTTGAAGGTTTTTATCTTCAACATCCAGCTCTAATAAATGCTTGGCAGTTGATAATATATATTCTCTGCAATTGCCTGATTGACCATGTCCTTGACGAATAAATTTGAGTTGTTCATTAAGATTAAGTTGACCTGCATATTGTTTATGGTTTGGGTCAACGCGATAGGTGAGAGCTTTTATTGTGGTTTTGTTTTTACCTGTAAGAATGATATCGACAATATCTTCTAAGTAAACGGCAGTTACCTGTTCGCGTTTGCGTAAATATTCAACAGTTTGGTGCCAGTTTTCATCGTTAATACGATAGGCAATGCCTTGGCACATATCATTGGACTGGATTTTATCAAGGCCAAAAACAAGACCTGGTTTTTCTGGGGTGCCACGATGGACATGGGAAAAAACACAAAGAGAGCGTGAATACCCCAAGAGAGTTGCAGGGTGTTTCTCTAGAAATTGAAAACCTGGTCTCCACATTAAAGATCCATAGGCAAAGACCCAATGTTGCGGATCTTGTTTATTCACTCTTTATCACCAATCTGGATACGGCCAAAGTCAGGGGCATCAGTGTCTTGACCTGCTTCCACAATATTGCTTCGGGTTTCTTTAGAGCGGGTAAAAAGGTCGAACAAAGCATCGCCATCGTTCCAGCGAATTTGCCTTTGTAGAGCCGATAAATCTTCTGAAAACCGTCCAAGCATTTCAAGCACGGCATCTTTGTTGGTTAAAAATACATCGCGCCACATGGTCGGATCAGAGGCAGCGATACGGGTAAAGTCGCGAAAACCGCCCGCTGAAAATTTTATCACTTCTGATTGTGTGACATCTTCCAGATCAGACGCTGTAGAGACGATAGAATAGGCAATAAGATGGGGTAAGTGACTGGTTATTGCTAAGACGCTGTCATGGTGTTTTGCTGTCATCACTTCAACAGAAGAGCCAAGTGCATTCCAAAACTGTATTAGTTTTTCTATGCTTTCTGGCGTTGCTGTGTCAACGGGTGTAAGGATACACCAGCGATCTTGAAAGAGTTCGGCAAATCCACTTTCAGGACCAGATTTTTCAGACCCCGCAATGGGATGTGCCGGCACAAAATTTACCCCTTGAGGAATATGTGGGCCAATGGCCTCAATAACAGCCTGTTTTACTGAACCAACATCGGTCACTGTTGCGCCAGGTTTGAGAACGGGCGCAATTTCTGCGGCAATAGAATCCATGGCCCCAACGGGCGCACAAATAATTATGAGGTCAGCATCGCGCGCTGCATCGGCTGCTGATTCATGAACGCTATCGACGAACCCAATTTTCTTGGCAATCTGACGGGTTTTTTCACTGCGGGCATAACCAGAGATATGGTTGGCGAGATTTTTCTTGTGCACATCCAAACCAATTGATGAACCAATCAATCCCAAACCAATTAGGCAAATAGATTCGTAAATGGGTTTTTGACTAGTCATTTCCCTGTTCTTTCATAAATGCGGTCAAAGCAGTAACCACACGTTCATTTGCTTCCTGGTTGCCAATTGTCAGGCGCAGTGCATCGGGTAAGCCATAAGCGCTCATGCCGCGCAAAATCAAACCGTTATTGCTAAGGTAATCATCTGCTTTCGCTGCAATTCCTTTGGCAAAGTGAAGCAACAAAAAATTACCAACACTGGGTGTTACTTTGATGCCTGTTTTTTCCAGCTCAGTGGTTAGCCATGCCAACCATTTAGAGTTGTGGGTGATAGCTTTGTCGATGTGTTCAACATCTTTTATAGCCGCAACTCCTGCTGCAATTGCTGCAGCATTAACATTAAAAGGACCACGTACCCGGTTGAGTACATCAGCGATTTGGGGGGGGCAATAAGCCCAACCAAGGCGCAAACCTGCCAGCCCGTAAATTTTGGAAAATGTACGGGTCATCACCACATTCTCGCTGGTGGCAACCAATTCAATGCCTGCTTCATAATCATTATTGGTTACGTACTCGGCGTAAGCTGCATCCAAGACCAGCAAGCAATTTTCCGGCATGGCTTTATGCAGGCGTTTTACTTCGTCAAATGGAAGATATGTGCCAGTTGGATTGTTTGGATTGGCTAAAAAAATGATACGGGTCTTGTCACTAATTTTAGCGATGATTTTATCAACATTTGCTGTGTAGTCCACTTCATCGGCAATGACGGGTGTGGCGCCATTGGCCATGATGGCGATAGGGTAAACCAGAAATCCGTGGCGGGTGTAAATGGCTTCATCGCCTTGCCCAAGATAGGCACCAGAAATAAGTTCAAGCAATTCATCAGAGCCTGATCCGCAAACAATATTGTCTGCGTTTAAACCGTATCGTTCAGCAATAGTGTTGCGTAAGGCACTTGATGAGCCATCAGGATAAAGTTCCAGTTTGCCTGATAATTCTTTAAATGCGGCAATTGCTTTGGGGCTGGGGCCAAGTGGTGTTTCGTTTGATGACAATTTATAAATTTTACCATCAAAAGACGCATTGCTTTTTCCTGGTACATAAGGCGCAATGTTCATTATGCCCGGTTGTGCAACAGGGCCATTGGTTGTTGAGTTGGTCATGATTAAACCTCAAAAGGACTTGGATAACGCCCCAAAACTTTTAATGCAAGGTTTGGGTTTGAATTGATTAGGCCTATTAGCGGGCTTTCCCCAATTGAGAGAAAACCGGGTAGGCTGGTTAGGCAATGACCATCGATGGTCTTTGTCTCCCATAAGGGGGCAGGGACAAAGTCGCGTGGCAGGCGGCCTTTGGTCATAACCAAGGTTTCATCATCACCTGTTGGTACGGCAGGAATTCGGCCAACGATTATGATGTGATTTGGGCCATCTTCATTGGTAAAGGGCAGGGTGAGAATGACATCAATGTCGCTAAATTGGGCAGATGTCATGTGATCAAGCCATTTTGTATCGGCCTGAAATGCGCAAAGTTCAAAAGTGGATTTCTCCATTGAGTTGAGCGCAGTTTTGATTTTAGCGTAATTTTTAAGGGGAAACTCAACGAAGTGCTCTGTTAATACTTTTGTGGCGGCCGGGTCGTTGGTAATTTCTGCTGTGACATTTATTTGAACGGGGGCTTGGGTTAAGGTTGATTTGCAAATGATGCTTCGCCAGACTTTGACCAATAAATCAATCGGCACGACACCTTGGTTTTGTTCAGATAAACGCCGAAAAATTAGTGCTTCACGTGCGGGGCGCAAAGGCATGAATTTGTCGGTTCCTTCTTGAATTTTTGCAACGCGAACCTGATCAACGACTTGAAAACGACGTTTGACAAGCTCTAATAGCTCATCGTCGATCGCATCGATTTCGCGGCGTACCTCTTCGAGATCAATTTTTGTGATGGTTTGTTGGTCCATGTTCGATTTCTTAAATATCTGCCGTCCGTTGTCCTAAGATGAACACTAGACGTGATGAACGCTAAAATCAAAATTTTTCCGCAGCGGTGATGTCGCTCTTGCGATGAGTAACCCGAGCTGGAACGCCAGCGATTTGCGGCTTGAGTTTCGGCAGTCTTATTTTTGCCGGGTTGGTAGCTGAAACTGAATATATCTGTTTGGTAGCCTCAACAATCAAAACCCCGCTAAATCCTGGGGAAATCCACAGACCTGCTCGTTCTATGGCGGTGGCTGATTGTAAAATAAAGCGTTTTTGTGAGGGGGGAATAAAAACCGCGTTAGACCATGCTGTGGGGACAAAATTGGCATCACGCAGATATTTGGTTATTTGTCCTTTTGAAAACGGGCGGCCATGACCAAAAGGCGTTTTATCCATTCTGGCCCATAATCCCGCGCGGTTGGGCAGCACGAGAATAATTTTCCCCTGGCCAGACATTACGCGCCAAATTTCTGTGAGCATGTCTGGCAAACGATGAGATAATTCAACACTGTGGGCGAGTAGGGCAAAATCAATACAACTGTCTTCAAGTGGTAAGGCACTGGTGTCGACCATGGCGGTGCGGCTTTGGGCGGCATAAGGCCAATGGGTCGCGCCTAAACGTGCGGGCATGAAATTATAAATATCGGCGGTTTTTTTATGGTAGCGATCAAGATAGGGTAGAGCGTACCCAAGCCCCATCATTGTGGCGCCGCTAAAAGGTTGGCTGTGTTGAGCAAGGCGCAGCGAGATGAGACGACGGGCCGTTTGGCCGAGCCGTGTTGTATAAAAAGAACCTAAATCAACAACATCCATATAAATGCCTTTGTAAAATAAGACCTGATTCTAGCACTTTGAATAAATTATACTAGAGACAGGACTTTAGCATCAAGATTGTTGCCACTGTGCTAATGCATCCAGTCCCAGTAATTGCTCGTAGGTTTGGCGTGGCCGAATGACAGCAAATCTTTCTTCATTGACCAACACCTCTGGTATAAGAAGGCGAGTATTGTAGGTACCAGATTGAACAGCGCCATAGGCTCCAGCGCTCATAACGGCTAATAAATCACCTTGTTGGACTTCAGTTATTTTTAGACCTCGGTTTAAATAATCGCCTGTTTCACACACGGGCCCAACAATATCAGCAACGAATTCTTTTTGATCGTTTTGAGGTTCTGTAATGGGTTTAATCTGATGGAATGCATCATATAATGTTGGGCGAATAAGGTCATTCATTGCCGCATCGGTAATAATGAAGTTTTTCTTATCGCCGTGTTTGACGTGAATGACGCGCGTGACAAGAATGCCCGCATTGGCGGCAATCATACGTCCTGGTTCCATGACATATTTGCAATTGAGATTGCCAAGGGTTTGCTTGACCATGTCGGCATATTCCTGCGGGTGGGGCGGGATGTCGTTTGACCCGCGATAGGGCACACCTAAGCCACCGCCAAGATCGACGTGGGAAATATCATGTCCATCAGCGCGTAATTGTTTTACCAGATCAGCCATTAATTCATAAGATTTACGAAAAGGGGTCAGATCTATAATTTGTGATCCGATGTGCATATCAACACCGGCTATTTTGATACCGGGTAGTTTTGCTGCGCGGGCATAGACGCTTTGAGCTTTTAAATAAGGAATACCAAATTTATTTTCAGCTTTGCCAGTCGTAATTTTTTCGTGGGTGCCTGCATCAACATCAGGGTTTACGCGCAAAGATACGGTTGCGGTTTCGCCCATGCGCGCGGCAACGGCGCTTAAAAGGTCTAGTTCAGGTTCTGATTCGACATTAAAACAGGAAATTCCTTCACGAAGTGCCAATGACATTTCTTGAGCGGTTTTGCCTACGCCTGAAAAGACAATACGATTGCCTTTCACACCAAGGGCCAATACGCGACGTAATTCGCCTTCTGAAACAACATCAAAGCCTGCTCCCAGATCGGCCAGGGTTTTCAGGATAGCCTGATTTGAATTGGCTTTGACCGCATAGCAGATCATGTGGTCTGTGCCTTCAAAGGCTTTGTTCAAGACATTGAAATGACGAACCAGGGTGGCTGTTGAATAACAATAAAACGGTGTGCCGACATCTTCTGCCAAAGTTTGGAGGTTGACATCTTCGGCATACATGACGCCGTCTTTGTAATCAAAATGGTGCATGAGGTTTTATCTCAACGAAACGTTTAAGGATGACGAATGCAAAGCCTATTCAATTAAGCCATCAAGGACGCTTTTTTCGTCTTTAACTTGTGGTGTGTCTTGTTTTTTGACATCAGGGGGAAGCTGTGGGCGGCCGTTTACGCCGCAAGCAGATAAAAAACCTGCCAGGATGATAAGAATGAATATGGTGCGCCAGTTGCTCATGGCGCACCCTAACCCATTCACCCCAGCTTCTTCAACCAGCGTTTTGCTTCACGGCGAACATTTTTTGGTGCTGTGCCACCAAGTGATGTGCGAGATGAGGCTGATGCTTCAACGGTGAGGACTTTGAAAACCTGTTTTGTGATGTTCGGTTCGACCTTTTGCATGTCTTCAAGTGAAAGATCAGATAGATCAACTTTTTTCTTTTCAGCAATAGCAACGAGCGAACCTGTGACGTGGTGGGCATCGCGAAACGGCATGCCCAAAACACGAACGAGCCAATCGGCAAGATCGGTTGCGGTGGAAAAACCACTGGCCGCGGCTTGGCGCAAAATATCTTTATTGGGTTTCAGGTCTTTAACCATGCCAGTCATCGCGGCCAAAGCGAGCGAGTAGCTGTCGATGGCATCAAAGGCAGGTTCTTTGT
>JALWJW010000238.1 GCA_026996935.1 Hyphomicrobiales bacterium | reverse complement strand
CTTTATGAATTCAATCAATTCAGCAACCTGATCGTACCCTGGTAGTTTCATCCCATCCATAGGAATAGCGATGTCGTGCATGGTCAGTTTCAAGTGATTGCCGCTCGCGGCCAGCCTGGGTAAATCGGGGTGTTGATTACTGCCAGCCAATAAGCCCAAAACACGACCAATGCCGCGTTCTTCAACAAGGCGTTCAACCACATGCAGTGGAGAAACTATAATCATTTAAGCACCTCAAATCGTTTTAAAAATTGCGCCTTGGCATCATTGACCGATAAAGGTTTGAGTTCCACATAATTGTTTGTTGTATTCTTAAGGCCTTTGGGGCGGCCAAAAATGGTTGCTGCTTCTTCATGGTCAAAACCGGCTAGTTGTGTGGCTTCAAAAAAGGCCGAGGCTTTATCAGCGCGTTTGATGAGTTTTTCAATTTTTTCAGGCAATTCAACGGGAATAGAAAATCGCATATGCACCGCGCGTATCAGGCGGTTTTCAAATTCCTTATAGTCCAGCCCCAATGCCGCTTTAAATGGCGAGATCATATCACCGACCACATATTCAGAAGCATCGTGAAGCAACGCCGCCAAACGCCAGTGGCGGTCAAGATTTGGCTCAAACTGCACGGTTAAAGACTCAACCAATACGCTGTGTTCTGCCACTGAATAGGCATGATCGCCTTTGGTTTGGCCGTTCCAGCGCGCCACACGGGCAAGGCCGTGTGCGATGTCTTCAATTTCAATATCAAGCGGAGACGGATCAAGCAGGTCAAGCCGCCTGCCCGATAACATTCTTTGCCAGGCGCGTGGTTGTTTGGGGGGCATAAATTATTAAATCACTTTTGTATTTTTATTTACTTAGCCAGTTTTGCACATTCTTCATGACGGTAACAATCAACCATATGATCGTTGACCATACCGACGGCCTGCATAAAGGCATAGACAATTGTTGGCCCGCAAAATTTAAAGCCACGGCTTTTTAAATCTTTTGCCAAGCTTTCAGCAATTGGGGTAGCAACGGGGACATCACTCATCGATCTAAATTTATTTTGAATGGGTTTGCCGTTGACATAATCCCACATATAATTATCAAAGCCCTGCTTTTCTTGAATATCAAGATAAATCTGAGCATTTTTCACGCTGGCTTTGATTTTGGCTTTGTTGCGGACAATCCCGGCATCAGCCATAAGGCTGGCCAGTTTTGCATCGTCATATCGGGCAATTTTTTCCGCATCAAAACCATCAAAAGCTTTGCGGAAATTGTCGCGTTTACGCAAAATCGTGATCCACGACAAACCTGCCTGAAACCCGTCAAGGATAAGTTTTTCAAATAATTTTTGCGGGTCATATTCAGGCACGCCCCAATCTGTGTCATGGTAATCAACATATAGTGGATCAGTAGTTCCCGGCCATGTGCAACGTGCTTTACCATCGTCATGAATGATCGTTCTGCGCGGTGGTGATTGATTTTCTGCCATGATATTCCTTACATTTCATAATTGGCCCAAATGGGCTTTTTCAGCTTCACAGGAATATCACCAACAAGAATCGCATGGCCCTCCTCCATAGCCTTTTTTGCCCGATCAAGGCGCACAATGGCAAGGCCCTTGGTTCCTGCTACTGACAACATCTGGCCAATTTTTCTGTCATTAGCTGTGATTTCACGCTCATCATCTATCAACTCATCGGCAAGCTCAACCATAATAATACGCGAGCGCGCGGTGCCGCGATGCTGCATACGCGAGACAACCTCCTGGCCGACATAACAGCCTTTGGTAAAGCTCACACCGCCCAGTTGATCGAAATTGGCTTCATGCGGGAAGGTTTGGCTTGAGCCAATATCATGTGTATCTGGCACACCAAGGCCAATGCGATGTGCATGATAAGCTTGAGCAGGTTGATTTTCCAATGGACTAAGCATGGTCATTGGGCCGACCAAACGCTGGCCCATTTGTTTCAAGCGCGGATCATCATAAACGATAATTTCATCAGGCACTGATACAGGTTCGCCCCAAGATGCCGCGATACCCCAGTCCTGCAGTTTTTCCAAGTTAACATCAGCGCGCAATTTATAAAATGTCAGGCGTTTTATGATGTCATCAATCTGATCTTTTGGACAATCAATCAACCAGCAATCCTTTTGCGCCAGCGTGAAAAAATCAAACATGATTTTTCCTTGCGGTGTTAAAAGCCCTGCATGACTTGCCTGCCCGTCTTCAAGTTTTTCAAGATCAGCGGTGACCAAACCTTGTAAAAATGTTTTTGCCTGGCTGCCTGAAATTTTAAAAACGGCACGATCTGGCAATATAGATATTAATTGGGGCATAAATTTCTTTCCTTGGGCGATATGGGCCTTGCTAGACATATATGACTTAGCTACTGATATTACTATGTATGATCTGATTTTAAAAAATGGAACCCTCGTCAACCATGACGGTATCACAAAACGTGATGTTGGTGTGATTAACGGGCAAATCTCACAGCTTGGAAACCTTGACGGGGCAAAAGCTGACAAAGTGATTGATTGTAGCAGCTTGCACATTCTGCCAGGCGTTATTGATAGCCAGGTACATTTGCGAGAGCCTGGCGGAGAACACAAGGAAGACTTGGAAACAGGTGGACGCGCGGCCGTTAAGGGCGGTGTGACGGCGGTTTTTGAAATGCCCAACACCAACCCGTTGACCACTTCTGCTGAAGCCATGGCCGATAAAGTCGCGCGTGCGCGTGATCGCATGTATTGTGACTTTGCCTTTTATATTGGTGGCACCCGCGAAAATGCTGACCAGTTGAGCCAGCTTGAACAGCTTGAAGGCTGTTGCGGGGTAAAAGTGTTTATGGGGTCTTCTACTGGCGATTTGCTGGTGGATGATGATGCGGGCGTTGAGCATATTCTATCGCAAATCAACCGCCGTGCAGCTTTTCATTCTGAAGATGAAGCCCGTCTGATCGCGCGCGAGGGTGAGCAGATTGAAGATGATCCATCGTCTCACCCGGTTTGGCGTGATGCGGAGGCGGCGCGGTTATGTACTGAACGCTTGTTACGCATTGCCCGCAAAACAGGTAAGCGCATTCACGTTTTGCATGTTTCAACGGCAGAAGAAATCCCTTTACTTGAAGCCCATAAAGATGTGGCCACAGTTGAATTTACCCCGCAACATTTAACCCTTGCCGCGCCTGAAGCCTATGAAATGCTCGGTACTTATGCGCAAATGAACCCGCCCATTCGTGAGGGCCGCCACCGCGATGCGTTGTGGACAGCGCTTGGCAATGGTGTAGTTGATGTGTTGGGGTCAGACCATGCCCCGCACACGATTGAGGAAAAACAACAACCTTATCCCATGTCGCCCTCTGGTATGCCAGGGGTTCAAACCCTTGTGCCCATCATGCTGACCCATGTTAATCAGGGACGGTTAAGCCTTGAGCGATTTGTTGATTTGACCAGTCATGGCCCGTCGCGTGTGTTTCAAATCCGCCAAAAGGGACGCATTGCAGCAGGTTATGATGCGGACTTTACCATTGTCGATATGAAGGCCGAACGCAC
>JALWJW010000237.1 GCA_026996935.1 Hyphomicrobiales bacterium | reverse complement strand
CCTGCTGCACGGCCAATCAATCTGTAATTCCCCGAGCGAATTTTCAAGCCGCACCAGAAACGGCTCAACATCCACCATGACACCGTCAAGGACCGGCACCACTTCATAGGCCCCATCACCGAACAAAAAGCCACGGTCAAAAATCGAAACTTTAGCTTCTGATTCAGGCAAATACTCTCCATTTAAAAATACCGTGCGACTCATAATGTCCAATCCTTTTATGTCTTTATTTGAAGGCGTTAAAACACTAGAATCGATTTACGGTATCGTCTACCTTGAAAAACAAAATTAAATCGCTTATTTCCTGACAATGTCAAAATCACAAAAAAACCCATACTACCAAGGTCCAGTTAGTGACCATTTCGATGGCACACGGTTTTTTTTGCCAAACAATCCCCCCCCAAAAGGGTTAAAGGATTTATTAAAATGGCAATTTGGTGGAAAAAAGAAAAAATGGCCCCAAAAAGTAAACGGTAAATATCATCCAAAACCGTTGGTCAGGCATAACGCAGGTGACTTTTCCATAACCCTCATTGGCCATGCAACCGTGCTTATTCAAGTTGGTGGCATCAATATTTTAACCGATCCGTTTTTTTCAGATCGCGCCAGCCCGTTTCAATTTGCCGGCCCCAAACGTGTCCGCCGCCCCGGCATCGAGATTACGAACCTGCCGCCCATTGATTTCATTTTGCTTAGCCATAATCATTACGATCATCTTGATTTACCAGCCCTTAAAGAGCTTCATGACAAATCAGAACCGATCATCATCACCCCTTTAGGCAATGGTGCCATTGTCAATAAAACAGGTCGTAAACACCAAATTGTAGAAGCAGATTGGCAAGATACCATTCCTCTTACCCAAGAAATTAAAGTCACTCTCACCCCTGCATTACATTGGTCCAAGCGCACCTTTAATGATCACAATATGGCGCTGTGGTGTGCCTTTGTAATTCAAACACCATTTGGTCCCATTTATTTTTCGGGCGACACAGCCTATGGCAATGGCGATCATTTTCGCGCCATATATCAACAATATGGCCCGCCAAAATTATCATTCCTCCCAATCGGTGCTTATGAACCGCGCTGGTTTATGAAAGATCAGCATATGAACCCTGATGAGGCGGTTAAAGCTCATCTGGATTTACACTCACAACAATCAGTTGCATTTCACCACGGCACCATTCAACTGACAGACGAAGCCATCGATCAACCTCTCATTGACCTTTCCAGAGCCCTTAAAAACAACGCTGTTGACCCTTACCGATTTAGCGTGCTTGAGTGCGGACAAAGTAAAAAGTTTTGTTAGGCCGCAAACCTGGCAATAAGTTTCCTTAAACAAAAAACCGAAAAACAGAACGGAGTTTTCAATATGACATCAATTATCGGCTGGTCACACTCTCAATTTGGAAAGCTGGAAGACCAAGACCTTGAAGACCTTATCCCAATGGCAGCAAAAGCTGCTGTTGAAGATGCCGGCCTTGAGTTTAAAGATATTGATGCCATTTATGTTGGCAATTTTGGTGGCTTTGAAAAGCAAACATTCCCAGCCTCTTTTGCCCTTGATGCCGATAGAGACCTCGTCTTTAAACCGGCCACGCGTGTTGAAAACGCCTGCGCTACAGGCACCGCTGCCCTCAACATGGGTGCCATGGATATTGAATCAAAACGCTCACGTTTTGTCTTAGTGGTTGGCGCTGAAAAAATGACTATTGCCCCCGGCCGTGAAATTGGCGACATCTTGCTCAATGCTTCACACCGCAAAACCGAAGGCGACACCGCAGGCGGATTTGCTGGCGTATTTGGCAATATTGCCGATCTATATTTCCAACGCTATGGTGACCAATCAGAAGCCATGGCGGCAATTGCGGCCAAAAACCATGCCAACGGCGTTGAAAACCCATACGCGCAATTGCGCAAAGATTTCGGCTTTGAATTTTGCAACACGGTTTCAGATAAAAACCCCTATGTTGCAGGCCCGATCAGACGCACCGATTGTTCGCTGGTTTCTGATGGCGCAGCCGCCATTGTCCTGACCGATGATGAAACTGCCATGAACTTTGATAAAGCTGTACGCTTTAAAGCTACAGCCCATGTGCAAGATTATCTCCCACTCAACAAGCGCGATATTGTTGACTTTGAAGGCTGCACAAAAGCCTGGGCGCTGGCCCATGAAAGAGCTGGCACAACATTAGAAGATCTATCCTTTGTTGAAACCCATGACTGCTTTACTATTGCCGAACTCATTCAATATGATGCAATGGGCCTAACCGAAAAAGGCCAGGGCTTTCGCGCCATTAAAGAGGGCTGGACCTTGAAAGACGGCAAACTGCCCGTGAACCCATCAGGCGGTCTAAAATCCAAAGGCCACCCCATTGGCGCAACAGGGGTTTCCATGCACATCATGGCCTCCATGCAATTGCTTGGAGAAGCAGGCGGCATGCAACTTGATAACAACCCGGAACTTGCCGGCATCTTTAATATGGGCGGTGCGGCCGTTGCCAATTATGTATCTATTCTTGAGCGCTTGAAATAATCAGCTTTAGAGATCACAAAATTTATCTGAGACATTGTGCCACTTTTAAACAATGTCTCAGAACGACCATATGTAGATGATGGAAAAAGCAACACAAATCACCCCTCAATTGATCGAAAAACTTGTTTATGATTTTTACGATCAAATTCGCACCGATGACTTACTCGGACCCGTCTTTAATGCTGAAATTGATGACTGGGACGAACATTTGCCCAAGATGGTCAGTTTCTGGTCTTCGGTCATTTTAAAAACCTGCACCTATAATGGCCGCCCGGTGCCTGCCCATGCAAAACTGGAAGGCTTAACCAAAGCTCATTTTGATCACTGGCTCACCATGTTTGAAGAAACCGCAAACAAAATTTTCACGCCGCAAAGCGCCAATGAATTTGTCTCACGTGCCCATCAGATTGCATTTAGCCTGAAAAACGCCATTGATGTTCAGCGCGGCGTTTTGCCAGGGACACCAGACTCTTTGGCAAGCTGAATCGCTTCTCATTTTAATACGTTCAATTTCTTGCTATTATCGATTCTATTTTATAATCTGCCGCATCGTTTACGGGAGAAATCTGATGCGAATCACCAAGCAGCTATTTGTCGGCACACTCTTTGCTATTTCGCTAGCCACACCACATACCCACGTCAACGCAAATGCGGTGAACCAATGTATAACAGGGCGTGGTGATGTCGCGATTAAAGGCTGCTCCACCATCATTAAAACAGGCAAGGCGAACGGCAAAAAAATCAGCCAGGCCAACCTGACAGCCAGCTACCTAAGCCGTGGTTTTGCTTATCTGACCAAAGGCCAGCAAAAAAAAGCCTTGGCTGATTACAACGCTGCCATTAAAATCAGCCCGAAACTTCCCTTAGCCTATCTCAAGCGCGGTAATTTTTGGCGGGCCAGTCGTCAGATTAAAAAATCAATTGCCGATTACACCACCGCCATCAAGCTGGATCCAAAATATTATCAGGCTTACAGCAAACGCGGCATTAGCTATATTTTAGC
>JALWJW010000236.1 GCA_026996935.1 Hyphomicrobiales bacterium | reverse complement strand
TATAAAGGTTCATCTCTTACCACCTTAAGATTTAGCAATAATGCATTAACCAGCCAAAGAACCTTTGGTGGAGGGAATAACATCGCTCTGGCGCGGATCAATTTCTACAGCCTGGCGCAAAGCTCTGGCCAGACCTTTAAAGCAGCTTTCGGCAATATGGTGATTGTTTTCGCCATAAAGAGCTTCAACATGCAATGTTATACCTGCATTTTGAGCAAAAGCCTGAAACCATTCTCTAAATAATTCAGTATCAAAATCACCAATTTTTGGCTGAGAAAACGATGCTTTCCAGATTAAGAACGGGCGGCCGGATATATCCAGAGCAATACGCACCAAGGTTTCATCCATTGGTAAATATGCACTGGCATAACGCCCAATGCCACGGCGTTCACCCAAAGCTTTTGCAACCGCCTGGCCAATGGCAATGCCGCAATCTTCTGTTGTGTGATGCATATCAATGTGCAAATCACCCTTGGCTTTTAAGGTGATGTCAATCAGAGAATGTTTCGACAATTGCTCAAGCATGTGGTCAAGAAAACCAATACCTGTATCGATATCAAATTTTCCTGTTCCATCCAGATTAACCTCAACCGCAATTGCAGTTTCATTGGTTTGTCGTTCTACTTTTGCCGTGCGCATTGATTTTCGTCCCTAAAGCCACAAATAAGCGGTACAAACTTTATTGCCTTTTAGCAGGTCTTGGCCTTATCGCCAATGTTTGTCTTAAGAATACAATATGTTTGCCTAACATTTGAATATAGAATTATAAGCTACAACCTTTTATAAGCTTTAAAATAGAATCAAAACCCCTACATTAAGTCAACCAACCCACTTTAGGATTTTCATATGAGTGCGAACGGAGATATTGAGCAATGGCATGGCACAACCATTTTAACGGTGCGCAAAGCCGGGAAAGTGGTAATTGCAGGCGATGGACAGGTAAGCCTGGCCAATACGGTTATTAAGTCAAATGCACGTAAAGTCAGACCGCTGGGAAAAAGTGGCGTTATTGCCGGCTTTGCAGGTGCAACTGCTGATGCAATGACCTTGTTTGAACGGTTGGAAGCAAAACTTGAACAACATCCAGGCCAACTAACGCGCGCTTGCGTGGAACTGGCAAAAGACTGGCGTACTGATCGTTATTTACGCAAACTCGAAGCAATGATGATTGTGGTTGATAAGAATGTATCTCTGGTTCTTACTGGAACAGGTGATGTTTTAGAACCTGAAGGTGGGGTGATAGGTATTGGCTCAGGTGGCAATTACGCCCTTGCAGCAGCGCGCGCCCTGATGGAAACAGACTTTGATGCCGAAACCATTTCAAAAAAAGCAATGGCAATCGCGGCAGAAATTTGTGTTTATACAAATGGTAATTTGACCATTGAAACCTTAGATGCTGAATAAATCTTAATTTTGAAAGTAAATTAAATGACTGACTTTTCACCTCGCGAAATCGTGTCAGAATTAGATCGCCACATTATTGGCCAGAAAGATGCCAAGCGAGCGGTTGCTGTTGCTTTGCGCAATCGCTGGAGACGTAAACAACTTGATGATGATTTACGTGAAGAGGTTCTTCCAAAAAATATTCTTATGATTGGCCCTACCGGCGTTGGTAAAACCGAAATTGCTCGCCGGCTGGCAAAACTAGCTGGTGCCCCGTTTATTAAAGTGGAAGCAACAAAATTTACAGAAGTGGGTTATGTGGGACGTGATGTTGAACAAATGATCCGCGACCTGACCGAAATTTCTATTGGCTTGGTGCGAGAAAAGAAACGCCAGGAAGTCAAGGTAAAAGCACATGCCAATGCTGAAGATCGGGTTTTGGCGGCACTTGTTGGGGAAAATGCTTCTCAGGCAACAAAAGATTCTTTTTTAAAGAAATTGCGCGATGGCCAACTTGATGACCGTGAAATTGAGGTTGAAGTTGCCGATCAGGGTGGGGGAATGCCCAGTTTTGATATTCCTGGTATGCCTGGCGCATCCGTTGGTATGTTAAATATTTCAGATATGCTTGGCTCGGCCATGGGTTCTAAAACCAAAACCCGCAAACTTACAGTTAAAGAAAGTTATGAAGTACTGATTGCCGAGGAAGGTGACAAGCTTTTAGATAACGAACAGGTGATTGAGGAAGCCATTCGTGTAGTTGAGAATGACGGCATTGTATTTCTGGATGAAATTGATAAAGTCTGCGCGCGCGCTGAACGCCAGGGCGGTGATGTCAGTCGCGAAGGTGTGCAACGTGACTTACTTCCAATGCTTGAAGGTACAACAGTATCGACTAAGCATGGTCAGGTGAAAACCAATCATATTCTGTTTATTGCCTCTGGCGCATTTCATGTGGCCAAACCTTCTGACCTTTTACCAGAGCTGCAAGGCCGGTTACCTATTCGCGTGGAATTGCGTGCCTTAACACAAGATGATTATAAACGTATTTTAACCGAGCCTGAGGCAAGTCTTATACGCCAATATATTGCGCTATTAGGCACCGAAGGAGTTAAACTGATCTTTACTGACGATGCGGTTGAAGCATTGGCAAAATTTGCAGTAGAAATAAATTCGAGTGTAGAAAATATTGGAGCACGCCGTTTGCAAACGGTAATGGAGCGGGTTCTTGATGATATCAGTTTTACCGCCACCGACCGTGAAGGCGAAGAAATCACCATAGATTCCGCATTTGTTGAAGAACATATTGGCGATCTGGCCAAGAATGTCGATCTGTCTCGGTTTATTCTTTAAAATCATTGTTTTTGAGCAATGACAGATGCTTTTTAATCTCGTCATTGCTCATTTTATCGATGTCATCAGCTAAACGATTTGCTAATTCTGTTGCCATTGGCGAAAGATCACGAGTGTCGATAGTTATTTTTGGATGGGACAGACGCGCCAATGCAACGATATCTTCAGCTTCATCCCAAATAATATTAAAGTAATTTATTGTCCTTTGAAGCAGATACCAACTTGGGCGACCCTTTTTCCCATGTTCAAGAGCAGATAAGTATGCACTCGATACACCAAGAGCAGCAGCCATTTCTTTTAAGGTTACGCCTTTTTCCTTTCGCAATTCACGAATTCTAACGCCAAAGGGTGTCATCGGTTTTGATACCTTTTTGCCATATTTCTTAGCTGAACATACATTGCACCACCTCCCCCATGTTTGGGGTGGGCTGGTTGGAATCCGGAAATCAGCATCCGAAATTCCGGTTCTGAAAACCAAAATGGTACTTCTGTGCGTAACCTGCCGGTGCGCTCTGAAGAATTGTGAAAATCGCGACTATGTAAAGTGTGGCGAGAAAACCGGGTTTCACCTTTTCCGGTAATTACCAGCACTGTTTTTTTATTTTGCAGTGCACTGAATTCTAAAAATTTAAGAAGTTTATCACGGGCCGAAGCAATCGTTTCACCATGTAGATCCAACCGCCCTTCAATTTCAACCTGCCCGCGCAACAACCGTCTTTGCTTACGACGATCTAAACCAGTAAACTCATAAGCTGTTGAATTATTGAGTTGCTTTTTTACCGGCATAGCAGGTGCCGGATTAGA
>JALWJW010000235.1 GCA_026996935.1 Hyphomicrobiales bacterium | reverse complement strand
GTGCGACGTGGCACCAACATGATACATTTCTGACCGTTTTGAATACCTTTCATAATCCACTGAGTGAACAGAATGGTTTTTGTTTCATAAGGGTCTGTACCACAAACCAGCAAGGTTTCTGCATCACGCCAATCTTCGTATGATGGTCCGAAATTATCGAAACCGGCATCACGAAAGCCTGGTGTTGAAGACACATCAGATGGCGTGTCATGGAAGGTGAAATTAGCTGTATTGACTGACCCAAGCGCATATTTTGTAATCGCGTAGGTGTTTTCAATATATTGGTATGAGTAGGTTTTCACGCCATAAGCTAACGGACCATGTTTTTTGATTACATGTTTTGCCACTGCGGCAGCAACATCAAGCGCCAAGTCCCACGTCACAGGCTGTAACATGCCATGAATGCGCATCAACGGTGTGGTCAATCGATCACGTGTTGGCGTTTGTGGATTGTAACATTTTTGCGCAATACAACCACCACGAAGTGATGAGTCACCTTCAAGGTTCACGTGTTTGGTGTCTTTATCAGGCAAAATAACGACATGGTGTGGTTCGCCTTTATGCAACACAATGTTGTGCTGGTTTGGCGCAACCCAAGGCCCAAGCACTTCAACTGGAAAATCAACGCCAAACGCATTTTCAGCCGCTTTTGTGCCACCACGAGCGCCGCCTTTTACGGGCCAACGGTAAACATTATAGCCACACGCCACGATACAATAATCGCAAGCTGTAGAAATGACATCTGCACCCTTTGGGGGTAGAGGCACATTTTCTTCAGGAATATAATATGGTGTAGACATTTTATTCTCTCCCCATTAACTGTGCAGGTTATTTTCGCGACCAAAGATCAGTCCGAAAACACCGGTTGCATAAATTTTATCACCTTCAATTTCCATCAGGATTTGAGGAAGGCTTTGGTAAGCCTGACCAGAAATCAAAATGCCATGACGTGTTAAGTCATAAGTTGAAAGATGGAGCGAACAGGCACCAAGTGATTTGGTTTCGCCTTTATAGCTGCCTGCAAGTGAGTTGCCCTGGTGCGTACAAGCATAGTTGTAAGCAACTATGTCCTGGTCTTTCCCAAGACCGCCACCTGCTTTAACGCCGAGTTTGACAACCATGCAATCTGAGTGCTCGCCTTCATCGGGGTAACTAAAGTCAAGAGGTTCATCCTGTTTTAGTTTTGAAACGTGACCGATCAACTTACGAGGATAGGTCGCCACTTGTGCGGGCACTTCTTTTGCTTGAGGTGTGCCTGGGTTCAGCACAACCATAATCGTGGCGGTTGTCGCGCCCGAGCCGATCAAAAAGTTACGGCGAGAAACAAGGCACTTATGCCCTACTTCCTTAGCCATTTCCTTTCTGGAAGGCTCGTTTTTATAGACAGTTGTTTTCGTCATTTTAAAAATCCTTCTTAATTTGATGCTGGGTTTGGCAAAGGTGCATATTCAGGTAGTTTAGGAGCTTCCACTTTCAGCTCTTCGCCACTGAACCCTTCCAAAAAGGCGACAAGATCATCAATTTCCTTTTCTGAAAGACCTAGAGGTTTCAAAATTGGAGATTTTGTTTTGGCTATTGTGCCATCGGTGAAATCATTTTGACCACCGCCAGCATTATAGAACTCTACAACTTCGCGAAGATCCCAGAAGGCACCGTTGTGCATATATGGCGCTGTGTATTTGGTATAACGCAGCGGTGCAGTACGGAATTTACCCATATGGTTTTTATCCTTTGTGCGGAAATAGAAACCTGGATCATCTTTCAGTTTACGGTACAGTTTTTGGGTCACGCCTTTAGCGTAGATTTCATATCTAAATGTGACCTGAGCCAGACCATCATCATTCCAGCGTTCTGCTGGAGGGACACCAAGATTATAATATTTCTGGTCAGATGCTAAAGCGCCATTGTGACAGGCAATACAGTTTGCTTTGCCGTTAAACAATTTCATACCGCGCACCTGTTGCTTTGTAAGGGCTTTTTTATCGCCTGCCAGATACTTATCAACGGGTGTATCTTTGACGATTAATGTCCGCTCAAATGAAGAAATCGCTTTCCAGGCATCGCTAATCAGTGGCCATTCAGTGCCAAAGACTTCTTTAAATGCTTTGCGATATTCGGGAATGAACGCGAGGCGTGTTTCCATGACATCATTTTCACCATTACCGGCAACAGCACCTTTTGCAGCACTTGGAGCCTGTTTTTCATTTGAGCCGACAGAGCCTGCCCAAAACTGCTTTTTGAGATACGCTGAGTTGATAACGGTTTGACTGTTGCGCCAGTGAACGGTGCCTGGATAACCGCGAGACAAGGAGTCTGCAAAGCCCCATCCCTGATCGGGTTCATGACACGTAACACAAGCTATTGATGCATCACCACCTAAGCGGGGATCCCAGAATAACATTTTTCCCAGTTTTATTTTTGCTTCTGATTGCTTGTTATCTGCTGGAATTGGCGGGTCACCAAGTGGCGCCAGAGGTGGCACTTTTGCCCCCGCATGAGCTGCACTAATGGCCGTTAAACCAACAATAGCACTCGCCGCCAGAGCTGATAGTTTTTTCATATTTTTCATCACTTTAACTCCTTTGGTTAGTTTTTAACTGCACGCCAATTTTTGATTGCTTCATAATTGGTTGGGATTTTTTCTTTCCAAACAAATTCTTTGGAGTTCAAAACATCACCAGACAAAGCTTCAAGAAAGGCAACGAGATCTTGCTGTTCGCCAAAAGTAAGGCCAAGCGGTTTCATATTTGGATCTTTGTTCTTATCCTCGCCGCCGCCCTGATTATAAAAAGACACGACTTCAAACAAAGATTTGAACATCCCGTTATGCATGTAAGGTGCAGTGTATTTCAGCTCGCGTAATGTCGGGGTGATAAACGTGCCGATATCAGAACCATCTGCTTTATGCTTCCAGATATGAGCACCCACATCACGGCGCAGGTTCATATAATTCTGTATTCCCATAAATGATGCAAAAGCAGCATAAGTCATATGACGTACCGGGTTAGACCAGATTTCAGGATTTTCAGGAACACCGCGATTATACGGTTTGTAATCGGTAAAGTTTGGCCCCGTATGGCAAGACGCACAATTAGCCTTTCCATTAAACAAGGCATATCCACGCTTGGCAGCAGCAGACATTGTTCCTTTATCAAACGGTGCATTGCGAGATGTCAGGGTTTTTAAATATTCCGGTATCGCTTTACGAACAGAACCATTTGAAGGCTCACCATAACCAGCGTCTTTGAACATTTTAACATAAACCGGATCTTGCTTGATACGTTCCTGCATCAACCGCATATCCATGTTCATGATATAATCTTCAGTGATCATTTCACGGGTCACATCGTTAAGGTTTGTGCCAATACGACCATCGTGGAACCAGTTTTTGCGCGTTGCAGTGTTCATCAGTGTTGGTGTATTACGGAAACCATCTGAACCCGGGTAAGCCTTTGATAAAGCCAAACCATCAGTAAAAGCTTTATCTGGTTGGTGACAGGTTGCACAGCTTATGCTTGCATCTCCTGATAAGCGAACATCGAAAAACAA
>JALWJW010000234.1 GCA_026996935.1 Hyphomicrobiales bacterium | reverse complement strand
TGCGGCTGACCCTGTTCATAAGGCAACGATTGTACCACGCGGACGCGCTCTTGGTATGGTGATGCAATTGCCAGAAGGTGATCGCTATTCCATGAAGTTAAAGCAGATGACATCTCGCATGGCGATCATGATGGGTGGTCGTGTGGCTGAAGAATTGATTTTCGGGGCAGAAAACATCACATCGGGTGCTTCATCTGATATTCAACAGGCAACCAAACTTGCTAAAGCGATGGTAACGCAATGGGGCTTTTCGGATAAACTTGGTTTAGTGGCCTATGGCGATAATCAGGAAGAAGTATTCCTTGGTCATTCGGTTGCCCGTAATCAGAATATATCTGAGCACACGGCCGAGATTATTGACGAAGAAGTACGCCGTTTGGTTGATGATGGTTATAAAGAAGCCAAGAAAATTTTGAAGAAAAATGCCAAAGGTCTTGAAGCTGTTGCCCAGGCCTTGCTTGAGTATGAAACCTTGACGGGTAAAGAAATCGAAGATTTGTTGGCAGGTAAACCACTTAATAAAGATGATGATGAAACACCAGCCGGTCATAAATCATCTGCTGTGCCGTCAACAAAACCTAAAAAAGGTGGCGGATCTGTTTCATCTGATCCCCAACCGCAAACCTGATTTGCAGGTGCTGATAAATGACAAATCTTTTAAATCGGGCTGGAGTGTATCTTCGGCCCGGTGGCTTTTTATCAGGGCAAAGCGGGCGCGATGCTGTGAGCGCAGGCCATGCAGGGTTAATCGGTAATGGTTGGGCTGCGTTTAGTCTGGTAGAGGTTATTGTGCCTTCTTTTGATGGCTCAACGCGTTCGTGGTTTTCTTATAAAGATATGAAAGCCAGTAATGACCCTGTAATTTTTGAGATATTAGCCAATATTGAAGCCCCTCGTGTACCTGTAGCGGGTCTTGAGATGGATCGTGTGCAGATTATGGGGATTGTTAATGTGACGCCCGATAGTTTTTCTGACGGCGGGGCGTTTATGGCCAGTCATAGTGCTGTTGCTCATGGTCAGGCATTAATTAAGCAGGGGGCCACTATGGTTGATGTTGGCGGTGAGTCAACGCGCCCTGGAGCTGATTTTGTTTCGGCTGAAGAGGAAATCACCCGTATCAGTATGGTGGTCAATATGTTGGCGCAAACCAGCACGCCTGTTTCAATCGATACGCGAAAAGCTAAAGTTATAGCTGCGGCCAGTGAATTGGGGGCAGGGCTGATTAATGATGTCACTGCGCTTGAGTTTGATGAGGATAGCCTTGATGTTGCCGCTCAATCTGGCTTGCCGGTGTGTTTGATGCACTCGCAAGGCACGCCTGAAAATATGCAGGACAACCCGCAATATGGTGATGTGGTTCTGGATGTGTATGATTATCTGAGCGCGCGCATTGAGACGTGTGTGAAAGCGGGGATTACTAAAGATAAACTGGTGGTGGACCCGGGCATTGGCTTTGGTAAAACACTTGACCATAATTTGGCGTTGATTGATCAAATCTCGATGTTTCACGGGCTTGGCGTTGCTGTATTGCTTGGTGCATCACGCAAATCGTTTATCGGTGCGCTGTGCGGGGCAGATGATGCCCAAGACCGTTTAGGCGGTTCGTTGGCAGCGGCTCTTAAAGGTGTTGAGGCAGGTGTGCAATTCTTGCGCGTGCATGATGTTAAAGAGACCAGACAAGCTGTTGATGTTTGGTTGGGTCACACAGTTTAGCCAAAATTTTGGTCTTTAACGATTTAGTTTAAGTTTTAGTGTATGACGAACTTATTTATTTTAATTGCGTTTTGCCGCCCTTGGGGTGGTTTTGTTTCTGGGGGAATATTGGAAAATGGCGGCTAAGAAGTTATTTGGAACGGATGGTATTCGTGGGCTGGCAAATTCGGCTAAAATGAATGCTGATTTAGCCATGAAGCTTGGTATGGCGGCTGGCCATTTTCATCATAATGGCAAGCATCGTCACCGTGTGGTGATTGGTAAAGATACTCGTCTTTCTGGTTATATGATTGAACAGGCACTAACGGCTGGATTTTTGTCCGTAGGCATGGATGTGTTTTTGTTTGGGCCGTTGCCAACACCTGGCGTTGCCATGCTGACCCGTTCATTGCGCGCTGATATGGGGGTGATGATTTCTGCCTCGCATAATCCGCACCATGATAATGGTATTAAATTGTTTGATAGCAATGGTCATAAACTATCTGATGAACAGGAATTAGTGATTGAAACGCTGATGCAGGGCGATATGTCTGATTTATTGGTCGAGCCAAAAGATCTTGGCCGTGCCAAACGGATTGAGGATGCGCAAGCGCGTTATATTGAATCTGTAAAACGTACCTTGCCACGTGGTACGCGGTTGGACGGATTGCGCATTGTTGTCGATTGCGCCAATGGTGCTGCCTATAAAGTGGCACCTGCTGCACTGTGGGAAATGGGCGCTGATGTGATTATTATTGGTAACCAACCTGATGGGTTTAATATCAATGAAGGTTGCGGTTCAACATCGCCTGCCAAATTGTCAGAAAAGGTACGTGAAACACGCGCTGATATTGGTATCGCGCTTGATGGTGATGCTGATCGTGTATTGATTGTTGATGAAAATGGCGACGTGATTGATGGCGATCAGATTATGTCGGTGATTACTACATCATGGGCGCGTAAAGACCTGCTTAAAGGCGGTGGCTTGGTGGCAACGATTATGTCTAATCTGGGCCTTGAACGTCATTTGGAAAATAAAGGTTTGACCTTAGCGCGCACCAAGGTGGGTGATCGTTATGTGGTTGAGCATATGCGTGAGCATGGCTTTAATGTGGGCGGTGAGCAATCAGGCCACATTGTGCTGTCAGATTATGCCACAACGGGCGATGGCTTAACGGCTGCGCTGCAAGTGTTGGCGGAAATGCAGGATACGGGAAAGCCTGCCTCACAAGTTTGCGATCAATTTACACCAATGCCACAAATCTTAAAAAATGCCCGCTACAGCGAGGGCAATCCACTTGAGATGCCAAAGGTTATTGAAGCGATTGCCGATGGTGAAAGCCGCCTTGCTAAAACCGGCCGTCTTGTTATCCGCCCCTCTGGTACTGAACCGCTTATCAGGGTGATGGCTGAGGGTGAAGATGAGAAATTGGTCAACACGGTGGTTGATGACATTATCGATGTATTGAAGCGCCAGGCTGCTTAACTGTTGATCTCCAGTAATTGTCGTATCAACTGATCAGCTTTAGATGCGCTGGGTTTTATTTCTTTTTTAGTCAGTGGGGCCGATGGCACTGAGTATGCGTCTGGTTTGCAGGCTGCCGATGAGAAGTCTTGAATAAAAGCCGGCGTAGTTTTTGACTTTTTGGTAGCGTGGTTTGTCAGGAAGTCAAATTAAAATCCAACAAAATTTTCATCCTTAATCCAATCTTAAAAGATTTGATCAAATATGAGGCAATGTAATTGCTCGGCTTCGTATGCGTAAATTGATCGGGCAGGTTTGTTAGGTCTGCAACCTTATTGAAACAGGTTGCGAAATGGAGTTGGGTTATGAAGGTTTTAAAGAGTTTATTGGTTGCG
>JALWJW010000233.1 GCA_026996935.1 Hyphomicrobiales bacterium | reverse complement strand
CGGCTGAACCGTGCCGATGAGCATATGGTTGCCTGTTTCTGGCCGTGAATACGTACCGACATCATCATCGGCGCAAAGCGGGCCTTCATGCTCATAATCAAACCCGTCAGGCGCTTTCAGGCTCGCCACTTCCTGACGACATGGGCGGGTTTTGATAAGCGTATTGCCACCTTTGCCAGCAAGGGCATTAATTTTGCTCGAATGCGGTCCGGCAATGTTGATAACAATAGGCGCATTAATGGTATGGCCATCTTTCAGCACCACACCACGAACGCGTTCACCGTCTTGCAAAATTTCAACAACCTCACTGTTGAGCTTAAACTCACCGCCAAGAGCTAAAACCGCTTGTTTAACATTGTTTGTTGCCTGTTGCGGGTTGCTGATATAGCCGCCAACGGGGAAAAATATGCCGCCTGCCAGTTCGGCTCCGGAAGGTTCGGCAAAACCCTCATCCTCGATGTGTTTAACAGGCTCATAGCGTGCCGTGTTGATGATCGGTAATCGTTGCTTGATCTGCTCGGCGGTCAAATGTTCATAAGGACAACCAATCGCATCCATAATTGGCCCGACGTTTGAGAGGTAATTGTTGCTTTCTGTTTTATAAATCAGGCATCCCGTATCATGAAAAGTAATCAGATCAGACTCAGCAATATCACCGACATAGTCAGCCCAATGGGTCCAGTAATGCCAACCTTCATAGGCTAACGCACTAGCATCTTTGGTAGAATAAAATGTGCGTATGACGGCGCAAGATGATGATGTCGAGCCATATCCAACAGCAGGATTTTTGTCTATATTCAGGGTTTTATAGCCCTTTTTTGATAGTTCAAATGCAGTGCAGGTGCCGACAATACCGGCACCAATTATAATCACATCATATTTATCACTAGACATAGGCTTTTTCTCAAACTTTCGACCAAAAGGTTTAAATGTAGCTTGAAGGAAGCAGAAAAACAGTTACGTTGTAAAGAAAGACTTCGTCTAGGCTGTAAAAATAGTCAGATAGCGCCAAAGGGAGAGATATGAGTAATCCAGTCACATTAGATATTCAGGGCGATATCGCCGTCATTACGGTTTCAAATCCGCCAGTAAATGCCTTGAGCCAAGCAGTTCGGGCAGGGCTTAAAAAAGCCTTTGAGGACGCAAATTCCAATGGTGATGCAAAAGCAATCCTTTTAGTTTGCGATGGCCGCACCTTTATTGCAGGCGCAGATATTTCTGAATTTGGCAAACCGCCGATGGAGCCTCATCTGCCGGACCTGATTTATGAAATCGAATCAAGTGAAAAACCGATCGTGGTTGCCATTCATGGCACAGCTCTTGGTGGTGGCTTGGAAGTTGCCCTTGGCTGTCATTATCGCGTTGCAGTTAAGTCAGCAAAAATGGGATTGCCAGAAGTCGGATTAGGTATTTTACCCGGTGCTGGCGGCACCCAGCGTTTGCCACGTTTGGTGGGCGCACAAAAAGCCCTTGAAATGATAACATCTGGCATTCCGATTAAAGCAGAAGCGGCCGCTGCCATTGGCTTGATTGATGAAGTGGGCGAGGGCGATGATATTGCCGCCATTGGCATTGCATTTGCCCGCCGAATGGTTGACGAAAATATGCCCGTGCGCCGCACACGCGATGGCAATGAGAAGATAAAAGCTGATGCGGGCAATACCGCATTGTTTGAAGGCACACGCGCTTTGTTAAATAAAAAAGCTCGTGGCATGTTTTCACCATTCAAGTGTGTTGATGCCGTTGAAGCGGCCACGACTCAAAGTTTTGATGAAGGCATGAAGACCGAACGGCGTTTGTTCCAAGAATGTATGGATTCGCCACAACGCCATGGCATGATCCACGCTTTCTTTGGCGAGCGCGCTGTCGGCAAAATTAAAGAAATGGCCCCTGGCCCCAATCAGGGCAAACCGCGTGACATAAAAACTGTTGGCGTTATTGGCGGTGGCACCATGGGGGCAGGTATTACGGTTGCACTCATGCAATCACGTATTCCCGTCACAATGGTTGAGCGCAATGAGGAAGCTGCAAAAGCGGGCCGCGCCAATGTTGAATATATCCTTGATGGCGGCGTAAAGCGCGGCAAGCTCACCGTTGAGCAAAAAGATGCCATGATGAACGGCCTTTATAAGGTCTCGGACAATTATGATGGTTTGAAAGACGTTGATCTTGTCATCGAAGCGGCCTTTGAAGAAATGAGCGTTAAAAAGCAAATCTTTAAAACCTTAGATAAGGTTTGTAAGCAAGGCACAATTCTCGCCTCTAACACCTCTTACCTAGACATCAACGAAATTGCCGCCTGCACAAATCGCCCTAGCGATGTACTTGGCTTGCATTTCTTCTCACCCGCCAACTTAATGCGACTGCTTGAAGTGGTTGTGACCAAAGATACCAGCCCTGACGTTGTGGTGTCTGGTTTTGCTTTAGCCAAACGCATGCGCAAAGTTGCGGTGCGCGCTGGGGTTTGTGATGGCTTCATTGGCAATCGTATTTTATCAAACTATCTAAAATGCGCTGAACTGATGGTGCTTGATGGTGTTTCACCTTACGACATTGACAAAGCCTTGGTTGAGTTTGGCTATCCAATGGGACCATTCTCGGTCAGTGATTTGGCCGGCCTTGATATTGGCTGGGCAACACGCAAACGCCTTGCTGCAACACGCGATCCCAATATTCGCTATGGTACTTACGCCGATAAAATTTGTGAACAAGGCTGGTTTGGCCGCAAAACTAAAATGGGCTTTTACGATTACTCCAAGCATATGGTCGCCGACACGCCAAACCCTGCGGTTATGGAATATATCGAAGCTGAACGCAAAGAACACGGCTATGTTGATAAAGGCATAGACCAAGATGGCATTATCAGACGCTATCTTGCCTCCATGATAAATGAAGCTGCCAAAGTGGTGGAAGAGGGTATTGCCCAACGCCCTGTTGATGTCGATATGGTATTGCTGTTTGGTTATGGCTTCCCGCGTTTCCGTGGCGGCCCTATGAAATATGCAGATATGTACGGCTTGGACAAAGTCGTCGCCGACATTGAAGAATTTGCAAAAGAAGATCCAGCTTTTTGGCAACCAAGCAAACTCTTGCTTGATCTTGCCGCCAAGAGCGAAACATTCGATAGTTTAAACAAATAATAAATAGAGATTTTAGGGAGACAGATAAATGTCTGAAGCGGTAATTGTATCAACAGCACGCACAGGGATCACAAAAGCTTTTCGTGGTTCAATGAATATCACTCATGGGGCGACCATGGGCGGACATGTGATTAAACAAGCGGTCGAGCGCTCTGGCATCGATCCTAATATTTTAGAAGATGCTTTTATTGGTTGCGGCTTTCCCGAAGGCGGCACTGGCTTTAACATTGCCCGTCAAGCTGTATTGCGAGCAGAATTGCCCGTAAGCGTTGCTGGCGTTACCATCAATCGCTTTTGTAGTTCAGGCTTACAAGCCATCGCCATGGGCGCGCATTCCATCACCCAGGAAGGCAACAAAGCCGTTGTGGCAGGTGGTTTGGAATCCATCACCCTCACACAAGGTAAATTGAACACCAACGATCAGCATG
>JALWJW010000232.1 GCA_026996935.1 Hyphomicrobiales bacterium | reverse complement strand
TTGAACGCGCGCGCGACATTCTCAAATCCACTAGTGATGATGTCACCACCCATGTTGCATCCTGATAGGAGCTCTGGACACTTAAGCCAATAAAAAAGGGGGCATTTGCCCCCTTTGTCATTTATGTCATTCGCTCTTACTTGGTTATGGTCTCTGGTCCCATCAGCATGGTTGGTAGCCATGTGGAGATGGCAGGGATGTAGGTGACCATGATGAGGAAGACAAACAGGATTGCCACCCAAGGCGCGGCAGCTTTTACAACCCGCGTGACCGACATTTGAGCCACCCCGGCGGTGACAAACAGGTTGAGCCCCACCGGCGGCGTTATCATTCCAATCTCCATATTCACCACCATAATAATACCGAGATGAATCGGGTCGATACCTAACTCAATAGCGATTGGAAACACCAAAGGCGCAACAATAACCAACAGGCCGGACGGTTCCATAAATTGACCGCCAATCAACAGGATAATGTTGACGATAATCAGGAACATGATTGGACCAAACCCGGCTGCCAGCATGGCTTCGGTAATCATTTGCGGGATACGTTCTTCGGTTAATACGTGTTTTAAGATGAGCGCATTGGCAATAATGAACATCAACATGATGGTCAGCTTGCCCGCATCAAGCAAAGATTGTTTGGTGTCCTTATGAAACCAAACTGAAAGCAGACTCATTGGTTTTTTCATCAGGGAAATGCTGTCGCCATTTTCAGCTTTTAACGGGCCCATATCGCGATAAACAAAATTGGCGATAAAGAAAGCGTAAATAGCAGCAACCGCGGCGGCTTCTGTTGGGGTAAAGATACCGCCATAAATACCACCAAGAATGATGACGATGAGCATCAAGCCCCAAATAGCATCACGGCCCGCCGCAAAAACTTCGCGCCAGCCAGCCCAGGGTTGAGAGGGAAGGCCTTTTACTTTGGCATAAGCATATATGCCCGCCATGAGCATGAAGCCTGCTAAAAGCCCGGGAATTACACCGGCCAGGAACATGCGGCCTACAGAAACATCAGTTGCAGCAGCATAAACCACCATAACAATGGAGGGGGGGATGAGAATGCCTAAGGTGCCAGCATTACAGATGATGCCTGCTGCAAATTCCTTAGTGTAACCAACCTGACGCATACCGGCAATGACAATGCCACCAATGGCAACAACGGTGGCAGGCGATGAGCCGGACAATGCAGCAAACATCATACAAGCCAGAACCGATGCAATGGCAAGCCCACCTTGAAAGTGACCAACGATTGCGATGGCAAAACGAATAATTCGTCGTGCCACCCCGCCTGTTGACATAAAGGTGGAAGCCAGAATGAAAAACGGAATAGCCAGCAGCGTGAAATGGCCGTCAAAAGCTGAGAACAGCGTTTGAGCCACCGAGGCCAGCGAACCGTTAGAGTTAATGATTAAAAAGACGACGCTTGAAAGCCCCAGGGACATTGAGATCGGCACGCCGATCAACATCATGCCAACGATCATGGCAAATAAAAGTGCGACGGCCATGGTTTAACTCCCGCTCTTTGATGATGGTTTAACTTCTTTTTCAGGCAGAGAATTCGCAATGAATTCTTCGACCAGATCTTCACCTTCATGCGATGAGATCAGCATGGTTTGCTGATTGGTCAAAATGCGCCAGAACGCTTGCAATAAGCGATAGGTCAAAAGGGCCATGGATAATGGCAAAACAGCATAAGGAATGAACCGAGGCATTTTTTCATACAGCTCACCATCATTTAACCATGTGGCAAAAAACTGTAAGAAAGCAGGCATCGGAATATCATTGGTTTCCAAAAAGGCCCGTTTGCCAATGAACGGTGACCAATAATCCCAACTACCTTTTAAAAGCAAAAGGGCAAAGGCAATACAAAGCCCCGCGGCAATAAGAGAAATGACTTTTCTTAAACCGGCAGGAAATGTTTGCAATAATACATCAACGCCAATATGAATCGAATGTTTGACAGCATAAGACGCGCCCAAGAGCACCAGCCATGCAAACATGAAAACAGTCGCTTCTAAGGCCCATAAAATATTGTCATTGAAAAGATAACGCGCCACCACATTGGAAAAGGTGATGAGAGTCATCAACCCCAATAAAATAGCGATGATGGTTTCTTCTATTGTATCGATAAAATCATGTATTTTTGTTGTTTTTGACATCGATAATTCCCCTCCCTGAAAAAGGTATAAAAACAAAAAAGGCTGCGTAGGTAGCATTCACCCACGCAACCTGTTGGGGTTTATTTATTTGTTTGCGTCTTGTGCTGCATTAATTAAATCAGCACCAATGTTGCCTTCAAACTGTTTCCAAACAGGTTTAAGAGCATCAACCCATTTTTGACGTTGTTCTGGTGTTAGTTTGCGCACAACACCGCCAGCAGCGATCATTTTATCTTTGTTTGCCTGGTTTACAGCCGTTGCTTCTTTGTTGCGTGTTGCTGTAACTTCAGTAATGATTTTTGCAAGCTGATTACGTACATCCGGTTTAAGGCCGTTCCACCACTCATCAGATGTCACAAGAAGATAATCAATAATGCCGTGGTTGGTTTCTGTTACGCCATCTTGAACTTCAAAAAACTTTTTGCCGTAAATATTTGACCAAGTGTTTTCCTGGCCATCAATAACTTTAGTTTGCAGCGCGCCATAAACTTCCTTAAAGGACATTTTTTGCGGATTGGCACCAAGTTGTTTAAATTGAGCCACAAGCACGTCAGATGCCTGTACGCGGAATTTTAAACCTTTAGCATCTTCAGGCTTAATCAAAGGGCGATTGGCTGACATTTGTTTCATGCCATTGTGCCAGAAAGCCAAACCTTGCAGGCCACGTTTTACCATAGCATCTTTAAGTTTTTGACCAGAAGCCGAATTTTGAAATTTGTCCACGGCATTGATGTCTTTAAACATGAAAGGCAAATCAAAGATGCGGAATTTTTTAGTAAACTTTTCAAACTTGGACAATGAAGGGGCCGCAAGTTGAACATCACCATTAAGCATGGCTTCAAGCACTTTATTATCGTTGTAAAGGCTTGAGTTCGGGTAAACTTCCATACAGGCTTTACCGTTCATTTCTTTGTTTACGCGCTCGGCAAGCAACGTGGCAGCAATACCTTTAGGGTGTTTGTCCGTATTGGTAACGTGTGAGAATTTGATAACCACTTCACCAGGGTCACATTCACTGGCCGCAAATGCGCTCGATGTTGATAGGGCCACCAGACTGGCCGCAAGCAGAGTTGATTTAAGTACGTTCATTGAGAAAACCTCCAAGATTAAACTGGTACAGACAAAATAGCCTGACAGTTTTTCTTAACGACCTCTTAATATTGCTTTCAAGGCCATGTGCGTGCCTAATCATTGGTATGCATGAAAAACAATGTGTGATGGGTAGCTTTGGTGACACCCTTGTTTTTTCTTGTGGGGAAACATACCCAATTATGCAAAGCCTGTCTTATGTATCAGGGGTTATCACCACTAAAATCATCACGAGAAAGACCATATTTCTGCATTTTTTCATATAAAGATTTGCGTGAAATGCGCAGAGATTCATAGGTTTCTTTTAAACTACCGTTTTGTGCAGTAAGTTCTGCAACTATGACATTACGCTCCAG
>JALWJW010000231.1 GCA_026996935.1 Hyphomicrobiales bacterium | reverse complement strand
GCCTGGACAACAGCGGTTAAAGAAAAAACTGGCCGTAAAGGCAAAGGCTTGTTTATGCCCCTACGCTTGGCCCTAACGGGTGAAGCCCATGGGCCAGAACTTGCTGGTTTGTTGCCGCTGATTGGACGTGAGAAAGTTTTGGCGCGGTTGGGGTGAACCAGTCTAACTTAACATTTCCCCCGCCGACCTTTCCTCATCATCGCCCTTGTGGCGGGGATCCACAGCAAATGAAGAACACAGAGCCTTACTCCATGGATTATCGGGACAAGCCCGATAATGGGGATGGAAAGCGGCTAATGCATTTTCCAGTTGCCTAACTATGTGGTGGTGGATACCAGCACAAGGCCAATAATGAAGTTCGTGTTACGCCACAGGTAATTTATAGTCTGGGTTTGGTACTTTAACGCCTGCCTGTACGCCATCGCGGGCGAGCATTGCGCGATACCAGCGTAGGACGTTTTCGTAATCTTTTAAATCAATGCCGTGCCATTCAAACCGTGCGGCCCATGGCAGAATGGCAAAGTCAGCAATCGATAATTCGCCAGCAACAAACTCATTGTCTTCAAGCTGTTCATCAAGCACATCATAAAGCCGTTCAGCTTCAACTCTAAAGCGGGTGGCGGCATGTTCTGATACGCCCGGATTGAAGTGCATGAAATAATGAGCCTGACCCAGCATAGGGCCAAAGCCAGCCATTTGCCACATCAACCATTGAATGGTTGCCATGCGTTTTGCCGGGTCGGTTGATAAAAACTTGCCGGTTTTTTCAGCCAGATAAATTAGAATAGCGCCTGATTCAAACAGTTTGATCCCTGTATCATTATCAACAATGGCCGGGATTTTGTTATTTGGAGCGATTTCTAAAAAGTCAGGCTCAAACTGTTCATCTTTCATAATATTGATTGGATGAACTTTGTATTCCAGCCCCATTTCCTCAAGCGCAATGGCCACTTTGTAGCCGTTAGGCGTACTCCAAGTGTAAAAATCGATCATTTTATATTCCTATATTCTTATTTTCCAATTTTACGGAAGGTAGCACTATTATAAATCGCCTGATCGATTTGCGCACTTTCATCACCAGAATTTTCATCTAAGCCATCGCGCCCGACATGGGTGGCGATGATGGTGGCAATGCCTGATGGTTGCAAGCCGATGGAGTAATTTATAGTAAAATCATTGCCATTGGTCGAACCGGAGCAGACGGTAAACAATCGGCGACCTGCCCATTTTGCGCTGGCGTCAGATTTACGAAAGCCTGATACAAATTTTCCCTTACAGTTTTTGGCATCACTGCCCAAAATGGTTGATGTCTGAGTATCGACAAAATCTTTACGACGATTGGCATAGGTGGCCAGCGCGCCGCGTTTGCCTTTTGAATATTGCCAGGCCACCTGATAACCGGCGGCTCTAAATGGATTGTTTTCTAAAAATTTATACCCGCTAATCCCTGCTTCGCTCAAAATATTAACAGCATAAATCAGTGCTTTTTGATCTGATACCCCAGAGGCGGCTTTTCGTTTTTGCTTTGGTGGTAAATTGGCCACTCGTGTTGGTGCATTGGGGGTGGCTGTGCGTGGTTCATCGGTTCCAAAAGGATTATCGCCGCCCGGTGTATCAACTGCGCGAGGCTGGTCTATTGGCGCGCGGGGCTGGTCAACGGGCGCGCGGGGTGCATCAACATTTGCATAGCGGTTTTTAGTTTTCACACAGCGCAAAATAGCATTTAACGCACGGCTGGTGCCGCGTAAGCTGTAACCACGGTTCAAACCATTGGCACGAATACGCAAGGTGCGTCCCGCTTTGACCATTCGATAAAATGTCACACGATCATTAATCGTAATAACCAATTGATTGGGAGAAACAGCAAGAGCAGTCCGCTTAATGGGCTGGCGACGATCCACCTGCATAACAACGGGATAGCGAGAGCCTTGACGTAAATTCCACCGAGAATCAGCGACACCGACAGAGAAAACATATTTTCGATTGATAGATAGAAGTAAACGATCGCCGCGCTTGTATTTGGCTGAAACCACACAATGGCTGAATGCACCCGTAGTTTTATTACTATACGAGCCGCCTTTCCATGCGCCTGTAGCGATGCGGTATGCGTAAGCTTGTGCTGTAAATGCAAAGAAAGAAACAAGCAACGCTGTCAAAACGCTTATCTTTTTGATCATTTTCCTACCCTATTTTTGATTTCCCTTTGTTATTTCCGTAAGGGTATATCGACAATAAGAAAATGACAAATAAAAAAAGCTGACACAATGGCCAGCTTTTTCAGATTTCGTCAGATTACTGATGAGTTGGAATTATCCCAAATCAGGGATACGCAACACTTGACCTGGGTAAATTTTGTCAGGATGTGTAAGCATTGGCCGATTGGCTTCAAAAATTATCTCATATTTAGCGCCATTGCCATAAACTTCGGCTGAAATGGCCCATAAAGTATCGCCCTTTTTAACCGTATGAAACACCGGTTCCTTAGCATCAGGCACCTCAACGGTACTTTCCACCTTTGAAATTCCAAGCGTATTGCCCACCGCGACAATAGCCTTTTCCAATACCGATTGATCTGCAACATTACCCGTAATAACAGCTTTATCGCCAACAACTTCGATTTTCAGGTCTTCAGTGCCTAATTTATGCGAATCAAGTTCAGCTTTCAGATCTTCTGCCGCTGGGGCTTCTTCTTTGCTGCCAATGCCAATTTTACGACCTGCTGATTTTACAAAATCCCAAATTCCCATAATCTACTTCCCTTTATTTGACGTTGTATTGATTATCTTACTGTAACCAAAGATTGTTCAATCTTAAACACAAATATAAGCCTTTGTGTATTGTTTTCAATGCCAATCAGTTATCACGAATAATTTCTTTGGCGGCATTGTGGCCGGGTGCGCCCGTTACGCCACCACCTGGATGGGTGCCAGATCCGCACATATAAAGCCCTTTAATCGGGGAGCGGTAATTGCCAAAACCCAGTATCGGGCGGGCTGAAAACATCTGATCCAAACTCAAAGCCCCGTGCATAATGTCGCCGCGTGTTAAGCCAAAGGTGCGTTCTAAATCCAGCGGGCTAAGGATTTGTCGGCCCAAAATGCTGGCCTTAAAGCCGGGAGCATATTTTTCCACCTGATCGATAATGAGGTCTGCGACCTGTTCGCGGTGCTTATCCCAATCCACATCAGGGTCAAATTGCTGGCAAAACAGGCTGGCAACGTGCTGGCCTTTGGGGGCTAAACTGTCATCTAAGGTTGATGGAATGAGCATTTCAACAATCGGGGCTTTGGACCAGCCAGATTGGCGCGCATCAAAGTAGGCCTGATCGAGATAACTCATGGTGGGGCCAATAATAATACCGCCGGTTAAATGGTCAGGCGTGGCACGTTGTTGTTTGCTGAGGCAGGTAAATTGCGGCAATTCTTTCAGCGCCACATTCATGCGGAAGGTGCCAGAACCATTTTTATAATGCTTGATGCGACGGGCAAAATCATGCGGTTGGTCAGCCTCATCGACAAGCTTTGAATAAAGCGGACTGGGATTAAGGTTCGAAGCAATAATATCTGCTTCCAGCACATCGCCATTTTTAAGCTGCACGCCATAAGCTTTGCCATTTTTAATCAGCACTTTTTCAAC
>JALWJW010000230.1 GCA_026996935.1 Hyphomicrobiales bacterium | reverse complement strand
CGGAGGAGGAGGCGCAGCCGAACGACTAGGGCCAAGGGCCCTCGGCGCACATGCGCCGCGCATAGTGCAGCGTTGGGCGCAGCCCATTAGCGCGAACGGAAACCCTAAAACCCTATCCGTATTCCCTTCGCCACAAACTCATATTTCTATTTGGTGTATTTAATGAACTATCAGATCATTAAAAACTGGTTTCATAATCAATATTTGATTTGCTAATTAAATCGGGAACGATCACCCTTATCATGACATGTGGGAGGGAAACATTTAGAAAGGGGTTAAAAACCCCTTCCTGCTGGGGGTAATTCAGATGAAGGTTTCAATAGTCAAAATAATCTTTCAAAGTAAGGTATTCAAAAATGAGCATTGATTTTTATGGACTTAATTGGCACGATTCTGTGCTTTTTGATATTCATATTGACCGACGAGATCCTGGAAATTTAGATCAGGTTATCTTATCTGTTCGTTGGCTAGATGGCAAAGTGAGTAAATTGCTTTTTGATGATTGTTACAAATTAGAGATGATGATGAATTTTGGTATAATTGCAGAAGAGAGTATTCTAGATTTTGAAATATTTGATAATTCTCCTGAGATATTGGAGATAAAAGAAAAATGGAAAGAATCTGGTTATGACTTCAAAAACCTGCGCTGTTTCCAGTTGGAAATGAATTCAACCGCAAGCGTAATCAAAATTTATTTCAATAAGTCTTGGATGGAATTACGGTAATTACGGTGTAATAACCCTCGCCCGAAGGGGTTTTAAACCCCTTTGGAATGTTACCTAAAGCTATCATATAGAACCAATGATGTCGTTGGGTTTGTGAGTTTGTGGCGGGGTGAATACGGGTAGGTTTGGGTTCCGCTCACGCAAATTTTGCTTTGCAAAATGCTCCGCTGGGGCGGCGCAGGGGCGCCGAGGTGCGGTCGCACCTAGTTCCAGAATCCTGCCGTAATGCTCCAGCTTGTGACTGGAAGTTTACGGAGACCTCGGAGGAGGAGCGCAGCGAACGACTAAGCGCAACTGCGCTTCGGGGCTAATGCCCCGCGCTAGTGCAGGCCCGAGCAACGCGAGGATCAGCCGTGAACGGAAAACCAAACGGAGGAGCGCAGCGAACGACTAAGCGCAACTGCGCTTCGGGGCTAATGCCCCGCGCTAGTGCAGGCCCGAGCAACGCGAGGATCAGCCGTGAACGGAAAACCAAACGGAGGAGCGCAGCGAACGACTAAGCGCAACTGCGCTTCGGGGCTAATGCCCCGCGCTAGTGCAGGCCCGAGCAACGCGAGGATCAGCCGTGAACGGAAATCAAACGTCCCCGTAGTCCTCACCAAACCCAATCCAAAAAAAGTGTGGGTTTCTGTTGCCAGGTACCCACGAACCCCGCCTGCAGCTGCTAAGCTACAGGGCTTAAATTTCCAAAGAAATTACAGCTTACGCTGCAACCGCTTCAGGAGCATAGTTGTCATTTGCAACTAAAATTTAGCCCGGTAACGGCGGTACCATGCCGAGTAAAAGTCCACCCTTTACACCCTCGTCGATCCTGTTTCACCCCCATCAGATAATTTTGCTATGACGCTCTAAAAGCGCGACAAGACGATGTGGTGGAGGTGCCCGGTACTGCCCCGGGGTCCGAATGGTTTATTGCGGTATCCGTTTATTACCATAGCTGCCCAAATGGCCAGCTCCTTACATATAGCGTGTTTATACGGCGATTTAAAGGTGTGTTGGTTGATTATTTAACGTAAAAACCAAACGTCTTTCTCACCAATATGTGAATATTGTTCAACGGCCTTATGCTATCTTTGGAAAAATGATGTTGATATAAAATATCTTAAGTTTCAAGCGGGTGGGCGCATAATTGGAGATAGACAATGATAGACAGACGTAAATTTTTAATGGGTATGACAACAAGTGCTGCGTTTGGTGTGGCCATGGTTGGTACCTCAACATCTGCCTTGGCGGCAAAGGCGTTGATTTATACCAAATTCTTATCCTCCAGTGCAATTGAAGGATATGATGCAGTGAGCTATTTCACTGTTGGCAAGCCGCTTTTGGGCAAGAAAAAGTTTAATTATAAGTGGCGCGGGGCGTGGTGGTATTTTGTTTCGCAAGAAAACCTGGATAAATTCAAGGCGATGCCGGAAAGCTATGCGCCGCAGTTTGGCGGTTATTGCGCTTATGGGGTTTCGCAAAATGCAGCGGTGCGCGGCGACCCGTTATTGTGGAAGATTGTTGATGGCAAATTATACTTGAATATTAATAAACAAGTGGTTGAAATCTGGAATAAGGATGTGCCTGGTTATATTGAAATGGCCAATAAAAGATGGCCGAATGTTCTGCAATAGATTAGCGCTACTGTGAGTTGTAATTGTAGGCTTTGCTATTTTTTGGAATCTGGTTAAGATGCCCCGTAATACGAATCTGAGGAGGTTTTAACGCTGTTAAAACCTAGTAATTCTGATAAAAAACTAAAATTAGGGGGTCCTATAATGAGTGAAAAATTTTTGAAGTATGCCGAAGGTGTTCGAAAATATGCACCTGACGCAGAAGACGCTGTGATCAAGAAGATTGTTGGCTATCTTGGCATTGCTTTGCAAAGCCGTGATGCCTCATTGGTTTCATGCTCTGATCCAAAAGAGCTGGCGCGGGTGCGTGACGGGTTTTGTAAAAAGAAACTGGGCCTTGAAGAAGGTGAGGCAGATGCGGCGATTTCGGCTGTTTGTGAAACAATGAAGGGCGACCGTCAGAAAGCGCGGGTGACGTTTTATTATCTTGTTGCGGAAAAATCAGGCACCCTTGGCAAGCTTGCTTAAACGGGATAATGCATTATAGAAATCCAGTATTGGCGGTTTGCTGATGCTGGATTTTTTTTGACTTGCCGCTGTTTTTGCCGCTCAATTTGCAAGCAGGTTTACAGTGAGCGGATTTAGGAACACAAATGAGTTTGAATTCTTTTTTGACCGATAATCGCCCGTTTGAAGCCAAAACGCCCTGGGGTCCGTTTGGGGCATTGGTTACAACGGTCGGGTTCTTGCTGTTTCAAGCCTTGGTGGGTTTGTTCTTTGGTCTGGTTTTTGTTTTTAATAAATTTGGTATTGAGCGATTACGTGATGGGTTGAATCGGGGTGAATTGGCCGTAATGGTTGATTCAATTATTATTGCGATTGCGCTGAGTTATGTTTTTACCTTTGGATTAATCTGGTTTGTTGGTGGTGTCAGGCGTGGTGGTGCCAGGCGTAATGTTCTGCTTACGGGAAAACCGTATAATCTGATCGGTAATGTGATTTTTGGCATCGTTGTGGTGGCGTTGTTTTTTACTCTTTTGTCGTATGTTATTCAAACCTATTTCCCGCAAGACAGTGCGCAGAATGAAAAGCAGATGAAGGAGATCTTCGGATTTATTCTTCATGCTGATTATTTATGGCTTGGGGTGGCAATTGTGGTTATTGGTGCACCATTTGTGGAAGAAGTGATATTTCGCGGGTTTTTACTGAGTGCTTTTGCGCAAACGCGGCTTGGGTTTTTTGGCGCCAGTGTGGTGACGTCGGGCCTATGGGCGGTTATCCACGGTTATGCTTCTTCTATGGCTATTGGCCTCTTCATTTTTGGTTTATTGCTAAGTTTGCTGGTGCGGCGCACAGGCAGCATTTGGGTTGCTGTAATTTTGCAT
>JALWJW010000229.1 GCA_026996935.1 Hyphomicrobiales bacterium | reverse complement strand
CATACTTTCAGTTCCGTTTAAACTTATGCTCTTCATCTTTGTTGATGGTTGGAGCAAGTTAATACACGGCCTGATACTGACCTATATGTAAGGGGTAAATCATGCCTGATTCAGTACTCGTAAATTATCTCTATGAAACCTTGTACAATGTTGCCATTTTCTCTTTGCCGCCATTGGTGCTCGCCACTGCTGTTGCCTTTCTTATTGGATTGTTCCAGGCCGTTACACAAATTCAGGAACAAACCCTGCCTCAAACGGTGAAAATTTTTGTTATCGGATTTGTGGTTCTTTCATTTGGGGCCAGTCTGGCATCTCCCCTGTTTACAATGTCCGATCGCATATTCTCAACATTTCCTCAATTGGTTCGCTAATCCATGGATATTGCATCCCTCATAGATTTCATCAAACCATGGACTGTCGTTCTCGTTTTAGCGATCGGGCGACCATTTGGCATGATGATCACCTTTGTAGGTTTTGCCTGGGCACACATTTCATCTGGCCCGCTTCTCATGGCTTTTGCCACATCAATTGCAATTCCTGTTTTTGCTTTTTCCAGCCCCGACCTGCCAGCAGTCATTATTGAATCAGGCACCCCTGTTGCCTTGCTACTGATTAAAGAAATTTTGATTGGAGCCCTTATTGGCTGGTTGGTTTCATTACCACTGGCCACAGCTTCAGCCGCCGGAAACATCATCGACACCTATTGGGGCAACAGCAATGGCGGACCAGACCCAGCCGGCGGTCAAATCACCGTAACAAGCAACCTGTTCATGATTACATCCCTTGGTCTTTTTGCTTCTGTTGGCGGTTTTTGGATATTGGCGAACCTGTTATATGAAAGCTATGCCGCTTGGCCAATGACCGCAGGGCTGCCCGATATAAGCGCGGGAATAAAACCAATTATCACCCTGGTCACAACCCTGATCAAAAGCGCCTTCATCCTTGCCGCACCGATATTAATAATCATGTTTTTGTCCGACATATTGTTTTTAGTGTCAGCCAAATTAGGTAAAAAAATCAACATTACCTTCTTAACCTCTCTCACCAAAACAATGGCCGCAATCATTATGCTTCCATTGTTCGCATTCATTTTTGTTGAAGTTCAAAAAACCCGTTTCAGCGCTCTGCCAGATTTGAGCCAGGTCATAAGGCATTTCCTACAATGAGCGATGAATCAGAAGAAAAAACCCTCCCGCCTTCCGAGCAAAAGCTACGCAAGGCGCGTGAAAAAGGCCAGGTTGCCAATAGTGCTGATTTCGTTACAGCGTTAATGATGATGACCGGTGTCATTATCATCTACTATTCAGCTAGCGCCTATACAGAATTATACCAGGCCCTATATGCCCGTGGTTTATCTTTAATGAACGGCACAAGTCATTCAGATTTGGCCGCTCAATTGGTAATATTGATCGAAGGCATGATGAGCACATTAGCACCCCTTGGCCTGGTTCTGATTATTGTTGCCATGATCGCCAACATTCTGTTCAAAAAAGGTATCCCTTTTTCACTGGATCCGATCAAACCCGACTTTTCCAAAATTAGTCCGGGAAAAGGTTTGAAAAATATATTCAAGATGAGAAACATCATTGAATTTGGCATCGCATTGTTTCGTGTTTTTGTCTGGCTTATTGCCTCAATATTTATCATCTACATTTGGTACTCAGATTTGCTAAACGCTCCGATTTGCGGCGTGGGCTGTTTAATCTCTGTGACCACATCAATTGCAAAATCACTTTTCATTACCGCAAGCATTTTATTGATTGCCTCTGGTATCGCCGACATGCCGGTTCAAATCGCTCTGTTCAAAAAAGATCAAAAAATGAGCTTTAGTGAACAAAAACGTGAACACAAAGAAAACCAGGGCGCTCCGGAAATCAAAAGCCGCCGCCGCCAACTCAGCCAGGAAGCTGCCGAAGAAACAAAACACGACCTCAATGAAACCCCAAGTCTTTTACTTACCGGTGACAACTGCATCGTTGAAATTAAATATGAACAAGGCAAAACACCGGTTCCTATAGTCGCCAATAAAGCCGATGGATCAGAGGCGCAAGCCATATTGAAAAATGCCCGCACTCAAGGCACCCCAATTGAACCCCTAGGTGAAACTGCAAATGATATTTTCAAGAAAACCGCTATCAACCGTCCCATTTTCCAAGTTCATTTCAACGAAGTTGCAGCAGCTTTGGTCAAACACGAGATGATTGGATAAAGCCATGATATCAGCCGATAAAAATCAGATTTTTGCCTTAACTTCAACATGGTACGGGCATTGCAAAGTACAAAAGTAAGAATAACAAAACCTTAAAATTGTATCATTTTTAGAAAACCATACCCACCAATGGGTACGACAAAGAGGAGACTACCAGTGAATACTTATACAGCGGTGATGCTTTTTCCTGCAGATAACGGCCAGGCACGGTTTCAGTTTGATGCAAATGAAGGTTTCCTAAACGATCCACCCGCTCGTGTTTTTGATTCATTTCTCAATACCGTCGAGGGTCTAAACTTCCCTGCTGATGTTAAAGAGTGCGATATCAACACCGCATACCACGATGCTCCCAGCCAATCAGCAACCGCATCAGGCATTGCAAAACTCCATAATGGTGGCGCGATACCATTCGTTGCCGTTATTTATCAAAACTGATTGAACCAATGAAAAACTCAACCACACAAACCTCCTCAGATCTAGCCCAAGACTTAACAGCACCAATGAACGATGCGCTTGAAAAAGCTCCGCACGCCACCAAAGTGCTGATTATCGAAAGTCATACAATGGTGCGCCAGGGAATGAAGGCCTGCCTTGAAGAAAATGGAAAGTGTAAAGTGGTTGCACTTGCCGGCGATGGTTATGCTGGACTGCTCGCAATCCGTAACCATTCACCGCAAGTGGTTATCGTCAACTCAAAACTAAACGGCATGGATACTCTTGAAGCCGTTCGCCGCATCAAGTCGCTCGATAACGCGCCCAAAATTATCGTCAGCTATATGAACGCTGACCATCATTCCGTTCATGATTTTGTCGCAGCCGGCGTTCAGGGCTTTATCGGAGAAAACTCAGATCCAAGTGAATTTTGCACTGCAATCGATGCAGTCAATGCAGGCGGAAATTACTTTACTCAGACCATAAGCACCATCTTATTCTCTACCAGAAAAAAACCGATCCAAACGGCCAATGTTTTCGATCTCACCCAACGTGAACTGGAAATTCTAAACCTCATAGCAGATGGCATGAGCAATAAAGAAATTGCCCGCCACTTTGAATTAAGCGTGAGGACAGTGGAAACCCATCGATTGAATATCAGACGAAAAACCGATGCCAGTAACTTACGAGACCTCATTCAAATTGCCCGTGACTTAGGATTGCCAGATTCCTCAAGTAATACGCATTGACGGCGAAAATTACTCTGCAACAAGGATATACCATGCAAAGAATTATCAGCCTGATATCAACCCAAAAGGCTTTAGTGAAACAAAAAACCGTCAAAAAAATCGGTCCACTGACAGCCCTTGGTTTTGTTTTCATAATCTTACCGGCAATAAATACGCCAACAGCATTGGCAAGCTCCCTTGCCACCACAGTTGCCAATATTAATCCAAATATTTCCAAACCGGATTTGCCGTTCAAACCAATGCTCGCAGCAGTTTCTGCTTCGGAAAAGTCTGTGGTAATCATCAA
>JALWJW010000228.1:3388-3678 GCA_026996935.1 Hyphomicrobiales bacterium | reverse complement strand
TTTGTAACCGCTTTAGAGCAATGGATCATCAATACACTCAGTCAATTTAATGTTAAGGGCGAGCGCCGCGAAGACCGTGTTGGCATTTGGGTAAAACGACCGGAAAAAGGTCTGGATGTAGAAGATAAAATCGCAGCCATCGGTATTCGCTTGCGCAAATGGGTGACGTTTCATGGGATCAGCTTAAATGTTGAACCAAACCTCGATCACTTCTCTGGCATCGTCCCCTGCGGTATTGCAAAACACGGCCAAACCAGTTTAGTTGATTTAGGCTTGCCAATCACCATGGA
>JALWJW010000228.1:0-3378 GCA_026996935.1 Hyphomicrobiales bacterium | reverse complement strand
TCCAACTATTGTTGGATAGTGTCACTTAGCACAAACATTAGGCCCGCCTGACCATTCAACCTCATACCATTGCCCATCACGTTTAAGCAAAATGGAGTAAGACCCTTCCAGCCCCGTTTCAATACCGTCCATCTCACCACTTTTCATATCTTCATAAATTTCAGCGAGTATGGATTTTTTCATATCAAGCTTTGAGCCATCAAGGTTTCTTGGCAGCACACAAACAGCAGCCTTATTTCCTTGAACTGTCATCTGCTTAATCAAAAACTTCACCTTGACATTCGCCTCAGCTTCAAGCCTCGGGCGAATAGTATTTAATAGCTCTTGCCTTACTTGAGAGCTCACACCGAACAGCAGTTTTTCCTGACTGGCAAAAACCTGCAGGCTGAAAGCAGACACGAAACAGCCAGCAAGAAACAACACCTTTCTACCGATCCTCAAATTTTTAGTGATAACTTCACTCATAACCAAACAACTCAGCCTTTACGGGGAAATATTCGCCCCAATTTATATTGGCGCGAATCTGAAACGATTCTTGGCGGATCTCATACCAGCGATGCTCAACCTTCTTCAGCATCGAATAGTTAATCAAAAGCACCTTTTGCTGAGGGTCATTCAAATCAAGTTCGGCATCTTTAAATTTGGTTTTTTTGTAATCAACATATTGCCCGTTCATTTTTAACGGCACCACTTCTAAATAGGCCCAATTGCCATCAACATTCATCTTGTGGACTTTAAATTTTACTTTGGTTTTTAATTCGTATTCAACACGCGGACGAATAGCAGACAACAATTGCTTATATAGTTTTGAAGACACCTCAGGCTTTATGACAGTTTTTTCCTGCCCAATAGACGGTGCACTAACGAACAGCACCAAAAAAGCTGGTAACAGCATTGGAATAGTTTTTGAAACTTTAAAATTCATTCAAAACCCAAGCAATTTTTTAGAAATACCATACTCATCAATCCAAGCCAGTTGAGACACATCTGTAGGGCCGGTAAAAAACGAGACCTCACTCCATCGTCCGTTTTTGTACTTTAAAAGAGAATACGTTGTTAACCCATCCATCATGTCAGCATCATCAGCATACTTGGTGGTTTTTATATCAATCGGCTTGCCTTTTAAGTCCACAGGATCAACCGCCAGATATGCCCAATCACCCAAAACATTTATAGCGGTAACGACAAATAAAACCCGTTGGCGAACATCACTTTCCACCCGCGTTCGAATAGTATCAAGCAATTGCTTGCGTAGTGGATCACCACGTTTAGGAGAAAATAAACTACCCGCAAAAACCAGCGGCGATGCCACGCCAATAGCGCACACACCTGCACAACCTTGTAAAAACAACCGACGCTTCATATATAAAAACCTCTAGTACAACCATGTATTACCAGCATTTTTGCCACTTTGAACATGAACAACACATGAATGAAGCACTCAGAATTGGTTCAGCAGGCCTAATCTATAAAGGTTACATATTGAGCAGCAAACAATCGTTTCACTTCTCTCTCCCTACTAAGTGGTCCCCTGCAAATTGACCCTTTTGAAACGAAGCTCAAAAAACAAACCCCACACCCTCTCCCAAGTGTGGGGTTTTTCATTTCACGTACAGTGTTATTATTTCAAGGCTGTTAAATCTAGGAGACCGTGCTCTGTAACTGGCGGACACCAGAAATAACTACCCGAAACTGGTGTAGTAAACTTGAACAATCCATCAACAATACCATCTTCAAGGCCCGCCATGCGTTTTAATTGAACCTCATAAGCATCAAGGCTGGCACCAAATGCAACAAACATAAACCCGCCTTCAAGCCCTTCGTTCCATGGCATAGAGCGGCGAACAATAAACGCTTCAGGATCAAAACTTTCCTGCGCTGTTCTTTTAACATGGGCAGAAACAGGAGCTTCAGCAAATTCTTCATTATCAGACTTGTGACGGCCGATAATATCATCAGTTTCTGAAACAGGTAATCTATCCAATACCTCAAAGTCATGCAGCCAATTTTGTACAGCAACAAAGCTGGACCCAGCAAGAACGCCCGCGTCAGGCGCAACAATAGCTGCTGCAACAGCTTCTTGATCAACAGGGTTTTCCGTCCCGTCTTCATATCCGCTAAGGTCCAACCCGCCAGCATATTTATAGCAATTGGTTATTTTGGAAACACGCATATTGCTGGCAAAAATACCTGCAAACTTTCGGGCTCGATGAAATAATTCACCACGATCAATACCACGCAACCAGCACCAAAGTGATGCTTGCGTACTGGGCACCTCACATCCTGGCCCATCAAAAGCGGGAAACGCCCGCAATCCATCAGCAGTTTTTCCAACTGCGCTGACCAACCCCTGCCCCAGACCAACAACAATTTTCTCATCAATATCCAGCAAACTCAACTGGTCTAAAACCTCTTGCGCATCACTGCCAGGTTTAAGCTGAAACTCGATAAAAATAGCTTGTTGAGGTAAAGGCTCAAGAATACCTGATTGAAAAGAACTCATATCGATTACTCAAACTCCATAATTACAGCATCAACGGCCAGACTGTCACCCTGAACGGCGTGGATAATGCTCACTACCCCTTCGCGCTCTGCCCGCAACACATTTTCCATTTTCATCGCTTCAACAACAGCCAGCTTTTGTCCGACCTCAACTTTAGCACCTTTTTCGATATCAATTGAAACAATTAAGCCCGGCATTGGGCATAAAAGTTGTTTAGAGGTATCAGGGGCCACCTTTACCGGCATCAGCTTTGCCAATTCAGCTTCGCGTTGCGTATACACATAAACTGTTTTACCCACCCCTTCGTGCAACATTTCATAACCGTTCAATACATATCTGACCTGAATGCTCACCGGATTACCATTGATATGCCCACTCCAAATTGGCGCGCCCAATTGCCAATTACTTTCAACCGAAACAACCTCACCGTCCTCAACGCAAACCTGTAACATTTTGTTATTTTCAGGCTCAAGACTGACATTTAACCAATCATCACCAACACGAACAACGCGGTCCGATGAGAACTTCACCGACCGACCAGAAATTTGCCCGCCAATTTTCCGCCGTTGAATATTGCTCACATTATCCATGTGGACAGCGGCAAGCGCCAGCGTTTGAATGTCATTATCTGTTGCTTGTGCCCCGTTAAAACCATCAGGAAACTCATCAGTGATAAAGCTTGTTGACAGTGCGCCAGACTTCCAACGGTCATTACGCATAATAGCAGACAAAAACGGTACATTATGACTAATACCATCAATATAAAATCGATCTAACGCATTACTCATATGTGCAATGGCACTGGCCCTATCTGGCCCATGGGTGCAAAGTTTTGCGATCATTGGATCGTAAAACATCGAAATTTCACCACCCTC
>JALWJW010000227.1 GCA_026996935.1 Hyphomicrobiales bacterium | reverse complement strand
TGGTTTTCACTGTTTGCGCGCCGTGTTGGCCTGATTCAAATCATCGCAGGCAAATGAGATGTGTTTTTATGGATCAATTATTAGAGAAAGATACCTTTATGTTTGCGCCCCATGCCAACCCAAAACACTCATTACGAGCAACTTATGACCAACAAAGCAAATCGTCATGTTGTTTAGTATTGCCTCGAAACACTAATTCGTGCGGATTAGTGCCTTAAACAGATCGCTGGTTTTAACGAAAAAATCGTTGCTATTGCCCATTTCGCGTCATATACTTTTTATTGAATATATATTTAAGGAGCCGAGAAAATGGTTTTTAAAAAAATTGCCGGTTTGTTTGGTGGCAGTAGTGCTGAGGAAGAAATGCAGGTTTTTTCACGGGCTCTGACGGTGCATGGGCTGCGCGAATATAACGAAACGACTCAAGAAATTGATCGATTGCATCAAGCCTATAGTGATGCCCCTACCAAATCGCAAAAGGCTGAAGTGGAAAAACTGCTTGATCGCGTACAATGCCGCCAGGATGCCATTCGAAGCGCTGCTGTAGTATTGTTTCATAAATTGGGCAATCAGGCCGACATTAATATCCAAAACGTCTTTGGTGTTACTGAAAAGGACATTGCAAAGGTTGCAGCCGGCGTTGCAAACAATCGCGAAACACCGGCCCAGCAGGTCGTTCAGTTTTTAATCGAAGAAGCTGAAAGTGATTTCATTAACGGGCGCGCTTAAACCAACGCAAAGGCGCTGTTGTTATGCAATGCTTGCAAAGTATTAACGAAACCTTTTTACTTATTCCAGTTTTATGATATGTTCTGCCTAGGTAATTCCACATTTACCTGATTTAAGGGAGAGGCACCTTGGTCTGTTATAAGATGCAGGGTGCTCATCATATTTATTGTCTACTGAGGAGAAACACCATATGAAAAAATTTCTAGCCGTCGCAGTTGTTGGGCTTTCAACACTAGCCATGACCACACTTGCAACTGCTCAAGACATGAGCGCGATGATCGGAAAATGGAAGTGGGAAAATTTTGTTATTGAAGTAACAAAAGGTGGCGATTTTGGCGTTTCTGCAAAAGTTATTTCTGGGCCTAAAAATGTTGGCATGGAAATGATGCAGTCAAAGATGACTCCACTTGATGGCGGCGCAATGGGTGCTCAAGTTAAACACCCAGCAACGGGCGACACGTACAATGCTAAATTAACTTTTAAAGATGCAAACACCTGGACAATGGCTGGCTGTACAGCTTCTAATGTTTGTGCATCAGGTGAATTTACTCGCGTTAAGTAATTTCGCCATACATTAAAGAAAAAGCCCGCAGCAAATTCATGCTGCGGGCTTTTTTGTCTTTGATTTAAATAATTATTGTTGGGCTTTTAATTTATTAGATGCAAAACTCCAGACGATCCAGGCTGGAATTAAGATCACAACACCGATCAACCAAAATGGTTTTAAGTCAAACTCGAACTTGGCAGCATCGGCAAAATTAAGTGATGGGGGGAAACCAAGATATAAACCCATTGGATGGGCAAGCAAAAAGAAAAGCCCAACAGCCAAAGCAATACGTGCGGCCCATAATGGCGCTTTGTAACCTGTTTTCTTAGCTAACAGATACAAAATGACGGCCAGTACGGCGCACCCTGCCCCGATATACATAATCGTATACATTGCAGGCATCATTGCCAGCATCATATTCAATAAAAGTTCTTTCATTATTTCCTCCCTCTAAAACATTCAGCTTATCATATATCAACAAAAACGGCACTTGCAAAGGTGAACAATGGATTAACGGCATATTCAGAAAATACTAAGATCTGATTGCTATACTCAAGACAAGTTGAACCTGTTCAATCAAAGCTGAAACAATCAAATGACCTATGTAATTGTAAAAAACCGCAAGACCATTATTGGCAAACCACTGGCCTCTTACAAAGCAGCGCTGAATGAAGCCAACCGTTTGTTCGGTGATGATGTTATGGACTGGATGAAGCTCAACCTTCGCGTTGAAGAAGCCCGCCCATAACAAGCATTTCTTGATTGTCTTTTCTTTCTGTTTGCAGCTCTCAAACTTGAAGCTGTGGCAGATCAACAAACAAATCGAGTGCTTCAGGGTTTGCCAATGCCTCTTTGTTTTTTATCTCTCTTCCATGCACCACATCACGCACTGCCAGTTCGGTAATTTTGCCTGACTTGGTGCGCGGAATATCCGCCACTTCAACAATCACTGCTGGCACGTGACGCGGGGAGGCCCCTGTTCTGATTTTCAATCGAATAGATTTTTGCAATTCATCATCCAGTTTCACCCCATCGCGCAATCTGACAAATAAGACAATACGGGTGTCATTATCCCATAATTGACCAATGGCAATTGCTTCAAGTACCTGTTCAATTTGTTCAACCTGGGCATAAATTTCAGCCGTGCCAATGCGCACACCTCCCGGGTTCAATGTGGCATCAGAACGACCATGAATAATCACGCCTGCGTGTTCGGTAAATTCGGCAAAATCACCATGGCACCACGTATTTTCAAATCGAGTAAAATAAGCATCGTGAAATTTGTGGCCATCCTCATCATTCCAGAAACCTATTGGCATTGACGGAAAGGTATTGCGACAAACCAGTTCGCCCTTACCACTTGGCATCGGATTTCCATCATCATCAAATACGGCAACATCCATACCCAAACCTTTTGCCTGAATTTCACCTTTATAAACCGGGCCAATGGGGTTTCCGGCAACAAAGCAGCCGCACAAATCTGTGCCGCCTGAAACCGAGGCCAAATGCACATCTGGTTTTATGTCCTGATAGACAAAGTCAAAACTTTCTGGCGCAAGCGGGGAGCCGGTTGAGAGAATGGATCGAATTGAAGACAAATCATGGGTTTCTTTCGGCTTCCAACCGGTTTTCTTAACCGCATCAATGAATTTAGCTGAAGTGCCAAAAACATTCATTTGTTTGTCCCGGGCAAAATCAAACAAGACTTTTTCACTTGGGTAAAATGGGGAACCATCAAACAACAACAAGGTTGCCCTGGTGGCCAAACCAGTCACCAGCCAATTCCACATCATCCAGCCGCAGGTGGTGAAGTAAAACAAATTATCACCCGCTTTCACATCACTTTGTAACTGATGTTCGCAAAGATGTTTAAGCAAAATGCCCCCCGCACGATGAACAATACATTTGGGAATACCCGTAGTGCCTGAGGAAAACAAAATATATAGCGGGTGATCAAAGGGCAGTTGGGCAAAATCAATATCGCCTGCGGTAAACGGTTCTTGAACGCCACTGAAGGTCACCGTATTTTGTGTTTGCGCGGCATATTCACTGGCGTTGCCGATATAATCAATCACGATAATTTTCTCAACACTGGGTAATTGCGCCACTACAGCATCAATCTTATCAGTAATATCTATAGTTTTACCGTTGTAATAATAGCCATCACAAACAACCAAAACTTTAGGTTCTATTTGCTTGAAACGATCAAGGATGCCTTTCTCGCCAAAGTCAGGCGAGCATGACGACCAGATTGCCCCGATTGAAGCAACAGCGGCAAAACTCATAATGGTTTGCGGCATATTAGGTACCACGGCGCACACGCGATCATTTTCTCTTACCCCGATATCTTTAAGGGCCTGATTTAAACGTGAGACATTTTCATTTAATTCATTCCATGTGACCGTCAAT
>JALWJW010000226.1 GCA_026996935.1 Hyphomicrobiales bacterium | reverse complement strand
CCTTTATTTAGGTGGTCAATATCAAGAAGGTTCAAACTTTTATAACCAGCTTCAATCAAGCCATTAAGCATGGCTTCATCAATTTCATCACCAGCTTCAGCATAAATTTCGCCGGTTTTAGGGTTCACCAACTCCTCAGCAACATAAGAACCATAAAGGTCTTCGTTGGTCAGGAACAGATTTTCCAAGCCTTCTTCAGCCAGTTTTTTAGCCAGACGCGGTGTGATTTTACGACCAGCCTCAACAACAACCTCTTTGGTTTTTGCATTAACCAGATCAGCATTAGGTTTAATGCCTTTAAAGCGTTCCACATCAAAAGGAACCTGCCAGCCATCTTTCACCCTTTTATAGGTGATCTGATCATAAAACTGATGCAGAATTTCTTCACTATCCAGACCAAGAGCAAACAACAAAGTTGTCACAGGCAACTTACGACGGCGGTCAATCCGTGAGTGCAGAATATCCTTGGCATCAAACTCAAAATCAAGCCAGGATCCACGATAAGGAATAATCCGTGATGCAAACAAAAGCTTGCCGGATGAGTGGGATTTCCCGCGATCATGATCAAAAAACACACCAGGTGAGCGGTGCATTTGCGATACGATAACCCGTTCTGTGCCATTAACGACAAAAGTGCCGCTATTGGTCATCAAAGGCATATCGCCCATATAAACGTCTTGCTCTTTAATGTCTTTAACGGACTTGGCTTCGGTATCCGGGTCAATTTCAAATACGATCAAACGCAATGTCACTTTCAACGGTGCAGAATACGTCATGCCACGTTGTTGACATTCTTCCATGTCATATTTCGGTGGATCAAAATCGTAAGAAACGAATTCAATCATTGACTGGCCAGCGAAATCAGAAATAGGGAAAACAGACTTAAATACAGCCTGAATACCAACTTCTTCGCGTCCACCCTCAGGTTCTTTTACTTGCAAAAAATGTTCATAAGATTCTTTTTGAACCTCGATCAGATTTGGCATTTGCGTTACTTCGGCAAGTTTACCGAAAAACTTACGAACCCGTTTGCGTCCCATCACAGTTTGTGACATTTGTTTTCCTTCGTAAGTGACAATTTCTTGTCATTGACCAATGTTTTCTCATCAAAGTTACCAGTCTTAGCGTTGGTCGACACCAAGCGGGAAACTTCAAATCAAACTTTAAAAATGCAGTTTTGGAAATGCCCGTGACCACGAGGACATCATCGAAACCGCATCGAACTATCAGTAGATCATCTACTGATTGAAAAACGCACCAATGCGGACAAGAGGAACACCTCAAGTCCGCACCGGAAACTCGTACAAATAAAAAACTATTTAAGCTCGACTGTCGCGCCTGCTTCTTCAAGTTTTTTCTTGATTTCTTCAGCTTCGTCTTTAGGACAAGCTTCTTTAACTGCTTTAGGAGCATTATCAACAAGATCTTTGGCTTCTTTCAGACCAAGACCTGTAATAGCGCGAACTTCTTTAATCACGTTGATTTTCTTGTCACCAACAGAAGCAAGAATAACATCAAAGTCATCTTTAGCTTCAGCAGCAGCTTCACCGCCACCAGCAGCAGCAGCAACTGCAACAGGAGCAGCAGCAGATACGCCCCATTTTTCTTCTAGTAATTTTGAAAGCTCAGCAGCTTCCATAACTGTCAATGCAGAAAGATCGTCTGCAATTTTTTCAAGATCAGCCATTTTATCTTCTCTTTTCGTTTAAATTTGGTTTGAACCAGTTAGTTTTGAACAATATTGAACAATGCCACTTATGCGGCTTCACCCTTATCGGCATAGGCACCCATGACCCGCGCCAGCTTACCAGCCGGTGCTTGTGTAACGCCTGCAATACGTGTTGCAGGTGTCTGGATCATTGCAATGAGTTTCGCTCTCAATTCATCAAGCGATGGCAACTCAGCAAGGGCTTTAACACCGGCTGCATCAAGGATCGTCGCACCCATTGCTCCACCCAAAACAGCGAATTGTTCGTTGTCTTTAGCAAAGCTGGCTGCGATTTTAGGCGCCGAAATCGGGTCTGGCGAATAAGCCAAAACCGTTGGTCCGACGAATAAATCCTGAATACCTTCAGCATCAGTACCTTTAAGAGCAAGTTTCACAATACGGTTTTTAGCAACTTTAACATTGCCCCCCGCCTCAGCCATTTTGACACGCAAATCATTCATTTGCGCAACAGTCAGGCCGCTATTGTGGGCTACAACAATCACGCCAGAGTCTTTTATAACTCCATCGAGTGTTGCAATAAGTGCTGTTTTTGCAGCTCTATCCACTTGCACTTCTCCTTCTTAGTCTGTCAAAAAATTCTGACAAACTCGGTTGGAATTTACTACCCGCCTAATAAAAGCAACTCACCAACCGATTGGCAGATGAACCGCTGTTTAAACGAGCAGCGCTCACTTGCCTGTCTGTTAAAAAAACCAAATGGTTTTCTAACTTTACGAGGTTCAAACCAACTATAATCAAATTGGTTTCAACACCATCTCATGCAGGCTTTGCCTTTTAAGCTGCGATAACATAAAATCATCACACGCGCCTGCAATCTCCGACAGGGTCACCAAAAACTTAAATCAACAAATTCAAGTTCCCAGCTAACAAACTGGAACCATTAAATGATTCCAGTCTGAAATTCGTTGATCACTGCTTAACCAGTAATCGAGCCTAGGTCAACTTCGAGGCCAGGGCCCATTGTTGAACTAAGTGAAACTTTTTGGACATACGCCCCTTTAGCACCCGTTGGTTTTGCTTTCAAAACATCTGCAACAAATGCTTTGATGTTGGCTGCAATCGCATCTTCGCTAAAGCTTGCTTTACCGATACCGGCCTGAAGAACCCCTGCTTTTTCTACACGAAATTCAACAGCACCACCTTTGGCAGCTTTAACAGCTTCACCAACATTTGGTGTAACAGTACCAACTTTTGGATTAGGCATAAGACCACGAGGACCAAGCACTTTACCAAGACGACCAACAAGCGGCATCATATCAGGTGTTGCAATCACGCGATCAAAATCAGATTTACCTTTTTGAATTTCTTCAAGTAAATCTTCTGCACCAACAATCTCTGCACCAGCTTCTGTTGCTTCTTTAGCTTTATCTTCGCGGGCAAATACTGCAACACGAACATTTCGGCCAGAACCAGAAGGTAAGTTACAAACACCACGAACCATTTGATCGGCATGACGAGGATCAACACCCAGGTTCATAGCAATTTCAACAGTTTCGTCAAATTTGGCTGTTGCATTCTTTTTCATCAAAGAAATAGCTTCGTCCAAACCATAAGCTTTATTGAAGTCAACACTTTCCCGCGCTGCTCTTGTACGTTTACCAGGTTTCGCCATCTTACATGCCCTCCACTTCAAGACCCATAGAACGGGCTGAACCAGCAATAATTTTCATTGCCTGATCAATATCACGAGCATTTAAGTCAGCCATTTTAGTTTCTGCAATCTCACGTATTTGCGCCGCAGTAACAGAACCAGCAACAGAACGACCAGGCTCCCCGCTACCTTTTTTAAGGTTGGCTGCTTTTTTCAAAAAGAAAGATGCAGGCGGCGTTTTCATAGTGAATGTAAAAGACTTATCTGCATACACAGTAATCGTCGTAGGAATTGGAGAATTAGGCTCCATTTTCTGCGTTGCAGCGTTAAATGCTTTACAGAATTCCATGATATTAACACCATGTTGACCCAATGCAGG
>JALWJW010000225.1 GCA_026996935.1 Hyphomicrobiales bacterium | reverse complement strand
GCAAACTAACTGATACTGTTGAAAATGTTGTTGTGATCGGTGGTGGTGATACATCAATCGACGTGGCTTCTGTGGCTCGCCGTATTGGTCACATCGAAAATAAAGCGGAAAAAGAACACCCTGAAGGCACAGTGGTTGACTTTACTGCCCATGATGTGACGGGCACTCTTGAACGCCAGGGCATCAAGGCAACACTTACATCTTTGTTCCCTGTTGAACAAATGACAGCGGCTGAACACGAACGTGAAGATGCGCTTCGTGAAGGTGTTGATATTCAAGGTTCTGTTATGCCACTTGAAGTTATCAAGGATGATAGTGGTAAAGCGATTGGCCTTAAGGTTTGCGACTGTACCATGGATGGTATGAAACCAATTGCAACTGAGGGTACAGAACGCGTTATTGATGCTGACCTTATTATCTCAGCCATTGGTCAGTATGGTGACTTTACCGGCATTGAAGATATGGACAATGGTCGCGGCTTTGTTGATACAGATGCCACTTATGCTGTGAAAAACAAAGAAAAGCATTTTGCTGGTGGCGACATTATTCGCCCTCACCTTTTAACAACAGCAATCGGCCATGGCCGCATTGCGGCTGACACAATTGGTGAATTTCTTGAAGACGGTGAAATCTCTAAGCGTCCCAAGGTTGATGTGCATCACTTCAACCTGCTTGAAGAACTGCACCAACGTGGCAAAGACCCCGAACAGTGTGAAATTGGTCCAATGCGTGGCACATACGATAATGATTGTGCTATTCACAATTATGAAGATCGCTCTGACCAACAAATCATCCCACACGATGAACTGTTTAAAGGCCACTTTGAATATATTGGCCGGGCACGCCGTAAAGAAATTCACATCGAAGCAGATAATGTGCTTGGTAACTTTGAAGAACGCATCATTGCGTTATCAGAAGAAGAAGCCAAACTTGAAGGCGAACGCTGCATGTCATGCGGCATGTGCTTTGAGTGTGATAACTGCGTAATTTTCTGTCCACAAGATGCCGTTTTCAAAGTCAAGAAAGCAGACGCAACGGTGGGCCGTTATGTGGATACTGATTATACTAAATGTATTGGTTGTCATATCTGCGCAGACGTTTGCCCTACCGGCTACATCAAAATGGGACTTGGTGATTAATCCAAGTGTAGCCATGCACAACAACGAATTTAACTCGAGGCATTTTTTGCCTCGAGTATAACCAACAAGCTCTTAAAGAGGTAAGCAAACAATGTTTGCAAGATTGAAACAGATTTTATCAGTAGTGATGGTTGCCGGTGCGGTTGTATTGGGCATAAGTGCAGCCCAAGCTGAAGAGAAAAAGGCACAAGCAGGCTCTCCTTCCTGGGGACCACAATATACATTGCCCAAATCTGATAAAAAATGCGTCCATGATCCTGACTTTGCCAAAACAGGCAAATGTGTGCGTGATACTGCTTTTATGCGCCGCAATCATATGGATCTATTGTTGCATAAACGGGATCTCACAATGCGTGAGGGTATTCGCACCAAAGATTCCAGCTTGCAAAACTGTATCAATTGCCACGTTACTAATGATGCAGCCGGTAAACCTATTAAAGTGACAGACCCTAAACATTTCTGCGCGGCCTGCCATGAATATGTTGCAGTTAAGCTTGATTGTTTTGAGTGCCACCGCTCAACTCCATTTAAGCTCGAGGGTTCTGCAAGTGTAACGAAAATCCCAACTCATTCAGGCTTACTTGCGGCCAATACGCCCGAAGCACAAAACCTCAAAGACTTTCTCTCAAAGCGTAAAAAAGAGAGTGCTACCAAATGAGCAACATCTCCTTAAAAGAACAATATGTTGATAAAACCCGCCGTGATTTTTTAAAAAAAGCTGGCGCTGGCGTCACCACAGCGGCTTTAGCCTCTGGCATTACCTTAATGGCTTATCCAGATCCGGCCGCGGCACGTGCACCTGATCAGCCGGCCAACCCGAAACAGCGTTGGGGCCTGTTAATTGATGTCAACAAATGCACAGAAGACTGCGATGAATGCGTTACGGCCTGTTCGCAGGAAAACGGCTGGAAGCTAGATGGCAACCCTTCTGTTGATTCTCAATGGATACGCAAGCTTAAGATTAAAAATCCAAAAACCGGCTTTGAGCAAACCTTTCCTGTAATGTGCCAACATTGCGCCAACCCGCCGTGTGTGGATGTTTGCCCCACGGGCGCTTCTTTCAAGCGGGTTGATGGTATCGTGCTGGTCGATAAACACATTTGTATTGGCTGTCGTTATTGTATGATGGCCTGTCCTTACAAAGCCCGTTCATTCGTGCATGAACCGCTTGAAGATCAAAAACCTTATGCGCCACGCGGCAAGGGGACGGTTGAGTCTTGTACCTTATGCACACACCGTGTTGACCGCGGCGATAATCCTGCTTGTGTTGATCGTTGTGCCACCAAAGGCAAAGGTGCCTTGATGTTTGGTGATTTAAACGATCCAAACAGCAAAATTTCTAAAACACTTGCAACTTATGCAACTAAACAAATCCGCGCAGATCTCGGTCTTGATACCGGTGTGCGCTACCAGAACCTTTAAGAGGCGTTAAGATGGCTTTACCGATCGCTTACAGCTCAATCAACTCAGGCAAAGGGTTTTATGCAACTCTTGCTGTTCTTGGTGGCTTTATTGCTGCTGGCGCGGCCAGTTTTTTATATGTTGAGCATCATGGCCACGTTGTGACAGGCATGACCAACCAAACGGTTTGGGGTTTGCCACACGTCTTTGCTATTTTCCTGATTGTTGCGGCCTCTGGGGCGCTCAATGTTGCCTCTATCGGTTCAGTGTTCAATAAAAAAGCCTACAAACCACTTTCCCGCATTTCTGGTGTTTTAGCTATGGCCTTATTGGCTGGTGGTTTAGCAGTTCTTTTGCTTGACCTTGGCCGCCCTGATCGTATGATTGTGGCGATCACGCACTACAATTTTAAATCTATTTTTGCCTGGAACATCATTTTATATTCTGGGTTCATGGCCATTGTTGGCGCCTATCTTTATGTGCAAATGTATAAAGGTCTTGGTAAATTCCAAAAAGCATTTGGTATTGCAGCGTTCATCTGGCGTTTGGCTTTAACCACTGGTACGGGTTCTATTTTTGGCTGGCTGGTTTCGCGTCAATGGTATGACTCACCTATTATGGCCCCCTTGTTCATCGCCATGTCTTTGTCATTCGGTATGGCCGTCTTTATCCTTGTGGTTAAATATACAGGCAAAGCAACAGACCGTCCGCTTGGGACTAAAATGACTTGGCGCATGGGGCGTTTAATGGGTATTATGGCCGCTGCGGTTTTGTATTTTACTGTTATCCGTAACCTTGGCAATCTTTATGCAGCAGAACATGGCGGCGTTGAGCAGTTTATTCTGTTTAGTGGCAGTCTTTACACCAAACTTTTCTGGTTCGGCCAAATCCTCATTGGTGGTCTTATTCCCCTTGCTTTGATCTTTGCACCAAACAAAGGTGAAGGTTCCGCACGCATTACTCTGGCTTCGATCCTTATTATTATTGGTGGCTTTGCTCAGCTTTATGTCATTATTATTGGTGGGCAGGCTTATCCGTTGGTCTTGTTCCCTGGCATGGAAGTTTCCAGCAGCTTCCAGGATGGTATTGTGGCTCATTATGTACCCAGCATCTATGAAACAGCCCTTGGCCTTGGCGGTGTTGCCATTGCCATGCTTATCACTGTATTTGCC
>JALWJW010000224.1 GCA_026996935.1 Hyphomicrobiales bacterium | reverse complement strand
ATCCGCCCGCGCCAATTCCAACAAACCCGTCATAAGTTTACGTAATCGATCCGTATCACTTTGAATGTTGCTGATAAATTTATTGCGCTCATCTTTTGACATTGTCTCAAAGTGTTCACCAAGCAATTCGGCAGCGCCCTGAATTGAGGTGAGGGGAGTCTTAAACTCGTGGCTTACATGACCTGCAAATTGCGATAAATATTCGGAACGCGCGTGTAAGGTTTGCGCCATGTCTGAAAAGCTTTTCGACAATTGCGCCATTTCTTTTGTTCCCGGCCGCGCCATGACTTCCATGGCTTTAACATCACCAGCGCGCACTTTCTGCGCCCGTTTAACCAAGCGTTTTATCGGCCGTGAAATGGTGACCGATGTTAAAAAAGCCAGCAGCATGGTCAGACCAATAATGACGAATGCCGCTAAAATAAGTTTACCGCGTTGCAAATACATTTGCTGCAAAATGGATTTTGGTGAACGTGAAAGATAAGCAACGCCTAGCAAGCGATCATCTTTTATAATCGGGTAGGCCACAAAAATCCGAATGCCCGTGCTGCGCGAAATGCCAGACCATGACGGCAAGGCATCGCGGGTTTTTCGTACCCGAATGACACTGGCATATTTTCCATTTAAAGCCTGCTGAACCTCTTGCACATGGGCAAAAGACTGACCAAGTTCAAACCGCCCGCCAACAACGACACCATTATAATCAAGGATTTTTAATCCAGCCAAAGTTGAGCGCTGGGCCTCGGTGATGATTGCCGTTAAAATTTTCCCGGCAGCAAGAGCTGCTTGGTCTGGCTGCGTTTTAGGCGTTTGACCATCACTGCGATCAGGCAATGGATCTTGCGCGGTTAAGTCCAGCTTGGCAATGATTGGAATATAATCAAAGCCGTTAATTTTTTCACTCGGTAACGGGCTGACTTTCTTGCCATAAGTTTTTAAGTCAACCTTTTTTGCCAAAATCTGCTGCGTATAGGCCGCTGCTAAAACCGCCCCTTGCGAAATCAATTCGCTCTCGGTTTGCCGTGCCAATTGGTTCTCATAAATACGAAAAAAAACCAAACTCCCCAAGGGCAAAATAACCACGGCTAAATTAACGATCAGCAAAATGGTTGCTATTTTGGGGCGGATTTTTTCGCGCACTATTTACAATCTCCAATGCGGTAGCCAACACCATGAACGGTTTCAATCGAGCTTTGACAATTAAGCGCTAAAAATTTGCTGCGAATGTGGCGGATATGACTATCAATGGTGCGATCTGAAACATGGATATTATTGGGATAAGCATGCTTTACGATCATATCGCGATCAAGCACCCGTTGCGTGTTGCGCATAAAGCAGGTCAAAATTCCATATTCAGTGGCTGTAAATGACATCTCGATATCGTTGAGTTTAGCCAGATGGCGCGCAGGTTCCAGCACAAGAGCGCCATGAGTATAGGTCACATCTTCTTCATCAATAATCGGTCCAGCTTTGGTGCGCCGTAAAATCACATTCACCCGCGCCACCAATTCACGCGGTGAAAACGGTTTTGTGACATAATCATCACCGCCAATTTCCAACCCGATAATGCGGTCAATTTCTTCATCACGTGAGGATAGAAACAGTACGGGGACATCGCTTGTCTTGCGAATTTCTTTACAGACATCAAGGCCGTCAAGTTCGGGCAAATTAATGTCGAGCACAATCAAATCTGGTTTGTAAGTGTCAAAAACCTCAAGCGCCATCGCCCCATCGCTGGCGGTAGCGGTATCCATCTCGGCTTTTTCCAGGGCAAATTTGGTTACCTCTAAAATATGAGGATCATCATCGACAACAAGAATTTTTTTCATAAATGCTTATACCTTGAAAAAAGCTCAGATCAAACATGGCGTGGAGATTAAAGGGGGAATGAGGGGATCAATCTTCAATCCACCAACACTCATGCCTGATCCGAGTGGGGAGGGAGTTCGGAAGGATTTCAAACACTGGATGAACATAGTTGTTTTTGTTTGGCTGCTTACTGGTCATCAAACTTGCAGGGGAGACGGGACGCGTTGAACCATCAAAATGCCAGCCAGTGCTTTTATGTTGTTTATTTGTTTTCATGACAATGGGTTTAACCCCCTGATGTTTAAACCCCATGTCGATGTTGCATAAAGGCCCCGCAAAGATTGTGCAGATTTTGTGCAGGCGATTTATGAGGAAGTTTGATTTTTTGCTAAAGTGTCGATGAAATATGGTAGGTTAAGTTATGGCTAAACGACTTAACTTACTCAGATTTCTTTTTTGTGCTTTGCTTTTTGGCCTATGGTCAGCACCCGCACATGCTGATGATTGGACAACGCAAGCAATAAAACGAATTGAAAACCCACCATTAGGCTTGCCGCCTGTGCCTATACCAGCCGACAATCCCGTTACTCAAGAAAAACTGTTGCTTGGCCGAAAGCTGTTTTTTGATCCGCGTTTATCAAAGACAAGCTCACTGTCGTGCGCCCATTGCCACATCCCTGATCAGGGTTTTACCAATAATTTTATCGCGACAACAGTGGGCGTGGCAGGAAAGCCTTTATCGCGCAACGCCCCGACGATTTTGAATTCGGCCTATCAACGAACCATGTTCCATGACGGTCGCGAAACCACATTGGAAAATCAGGTTTACGGGCCTTTTCTATCCAAGTTGGAAATGGCCAATCCATCAATCGGCTGGCTTATTCAAACCATCAACGGTAATGAAGATTATTGGGGCAAATTTGAAAGAGTGTTTGGTGAACCTGCAAATGTTCGTAATATCGGCCAGGCCATCGCCACCTATGAGCGATCTTTGGTCTCTGCCAATTCCCCCTTTGATAAATGGTTTTTTGGTAAGCAGTCAGCCGCTGTAAATGATCAGGTAAAACAGGGCTTTGCCCTCTTTAAAGGTAAAGGCCAGTGCGCCCGTTGCCATGTTGTTAAAGCAAAATCAGCCCTTTTTACCGATCAGAAATTCCACGACACGGGCATTCCTGCAAGGTCTAAAACCCCAGACCTTGGGCGCATGGAAGTGACGGGAAGGTCTGAGGATAAATTTAAGTTCAAAACCCCAAGTCTGCGCAATGTGGCGCTAACAGGGCCGTATATGCACAATGGGCAGTTTAAAACTCTGGCCAGCGTTGTTGCTTTTTATAACAAAGGGCCAAGACGTAATGGCATACGAAAAATGCCTGCGCTTCGTCTTACTGACAAAGAACAGGCATTGATTGTTGAGTTTTTGAAAAGTTTGAACGGTGATAATATTCAAACTCTCATCCAGGAAACAACGTCACCTTAAGCGGCAACAGCTTGTTGAGGTGCCGTTTGATCTGTCGTTTGATGAGATGAAATATAGTTTGAACGGAACTGGTTTAGCTTGGCAACCAACTCATCAGCATCCATGCCGTATGTTCCTGGCAAGACACCGTTCTTACCAGTTGTTTTCAAATTAGAATTGGCAGATGAAACTGGTGTCCTTGTATTAAAAGTAACCAGTTCACTTGCTGTCATGCCAAACAGTTTTTGCCGCCAGGTGCTAAACTCATCACAATCTTCCCAGCGACAAAAAACGGTTTTTAATCCGTTGCGATATGAAAAGCCACTTTCCTTGATTTCAAGGCTGTTTGAACTTGGCAGGGAATAGATCAGTCCAACCATAATCATCATGCCACCACCAGCCATAAAGGCGGTTGCCGTTATAGTGAAAAGAAATGAAATCCCCTGAAC
>JALWJW010000223.1 GCA_026996935.1 Hyphomicrobiales bacterium | reverse complement strand
TCAATACCATTTCGGTGAACCCATGGCGCGGACAAAATTTCAAAGCCATAATCGCTATCATTATATGTCCGCAATCCAACTTGTGATGATTTGGTCACATCAATGATGCCCTCATCAACACCGCGTGCAAACATTGAGCCATGATCGAGCATGTGACCATCATCTTCCCAGGTATCACAATGAGCATCAAACTGAATAAGCGCCACGGGGCCATATTTTTCCGCATGAGCTTTAATCAAAGGATAAGCAACAAAATGATCACCACCAAAGGTCAGCATTTTTGTATCAGTTGCAATAATACCTGCCGCGTGAGACGAAATACTTTCCACAATCCCTTGCGGATGGTGTGGATCTAAATGGCAATCACCATAATCAACCACATTAAGCACATCAAACGGATCAAAACCGAAAGGAAAGGCTTTCAGTTCTGCCAATTGAACTGAAGCTTGACGGATCGCGCGCGGACCAAGACGAGCGCCCGGGCGATAAGTCACCGCGCAATCATAAGGCACCCCGCTAACCGCCACATCAACACCGGTTAGATCACGTGTATATTTACGCCGTAAAAAGCTTAACGCCCCGCCATAAGTCATCTCATGCCAGCGCTCACGAATCCCAGCAGCCCGAAAAGCCTGATCGCCCTTTTTATTTTTATCACTAGACATTTAATGACCTTTTTTCGGTTTCATTTTTGTAGCAGCAATTAAAACACCTGCAGCAACAACAAGAATAATAATCGTTGCCAAAGCATTGATGTCAGGGCTTACGCCAAGCCGCACTTTTGAGAAAATAACAATTGGTAAAGTAGTTGCACCTGGCCCGGTAACAAAACTGGCAATAACCAGATCATCCAATGAAAGAGTAAATGACAACAGCCAGCCCGAAACTAAAGCTGGCGCAATAACCGGCAAGGTGATATCGAAAAATACCCGTACAGGTTTAGCCCCCAGATCAAGTGCTGCTTCTTCTAAGCTTTGATCCATATTACTCAAGCGCGATTGAACAACTACCGCCACATAAGCCATACAAAATGTTGTATGCGCAATAATGATGGTGACCATCCCGCGTTCTGCCGGCCATCCAAAAAATGATTTCATCGAGATAAACAACAATAATAACGACAAACCAATAATAACATCGGGCATAACCAATGGTGCAGAAATCATTCCGCTAAGCAGGTTTTTACCAACAAACCGACGAAAACGAACCAATACATATGCCGCAAGTGTACCAAGCACAATAGCAAGGGACGCACTAATAAATGCAACTTTCAAACTGACCCATGCCGCAGCAAGAATTTGCGGATCCTGAAATAATTTCACATACCATTTAGTTGAGAACCCGGCCCAAACAGTTACCAGTTTAGATTTATTAAAACTGAATATAATCAACGAAACAATCGGTGCGTACAAAAACACAAAGCCTAAAAACGTTGCAACAGATGCAAAGGATAATGATTTTTTCATGCCCCCTCCTCATTCGATGCGTTTTGCGCATTTCGTAGCAACATAATCGGCACAACCAGAAGCACCAACATCACAATCGCCACAGCAGAGGCAACGGGCCAATCTCGATTAGAGAAAAATTCATTCCATAAAACCTGCCCAATCATCAATGTACTTGGACCACCCAGCAATGCAGGAATAACAAATTCACCCACAACAGGGATAAAAACCAGCATCGAACCAGCAATGATACCGGGGATTGATAGCGGCAGTGTTATTTTTAGGAAAGTCGTCAGCGAACCTGCACCAAGATCACTAGAGGCTTCCAGTAACGACTCATCCAATTTAACCAGATTGGTGAATAACGGCAGAACCATAAATGGCAGATAGGTGTAAACAATACCGACATAAACAGCAAAATTAGTTTGCAACATCACAAACGGTTCATCAATGATGCCTAACCACATCAGCACATTATTGATAATCCCATTGGTTTTTAAAATACCAATCCACGCATAAACCCGCAAAAGAAATGATGTCCAAAAGGGAAGAACAATCAGCATCAACAAAATATTGCGCCGATGAGATGGCGAGCGGGCAATGTAATACGCCATAGGATAAGCAACTAATAAAGTGATCAGCGTCGATACAAAGGCAATTTTAATCGAAGACCAATAAGCACTGATATATAAACTATCATCAAGCAGATACCCATAATTAGATATGAACAATTTTAACTGCACCACCCCATCTTCTGCAAAAGTCAAAAGCTGGGAATAAGGCGGTTGAGCAATAATTGCTTCGGCAAAAGAAATTTTTAATACAACTAAAAATGGTGCCAGAAAAAACACAATTAACCACCAGAACGGCACAGAAATAACAAGTGTTCGCCCACGCCGTTTCAGCCAGTGATAGAATGTGGTGTGAAAATTATGCCCTGATATATCGCTCATTGAGTTAACACAACCCCGGCTGCATCTTCCCAACTCACATAAACCTTATCATCCCATGTGATCTCATCTTCATTATGGCGCAAACGGTTGGACTTGGTAACGCGGATTATCTTACCGCTGGTCAGTTTTATCCGATACACTGAAAGATTACCCTGATAGGCAATTTCATCAACAAGCCCACATACCCAGTTAAATTTACCGCGCGGTTTTTTGTGAGTGACTTCTAATTTTTCTGGCCGAATAGCAAACCACAATTTTTGATTTTCACTACAACTCACCCCGTGCGAAATATGGATTTCGCAATCAGCTTCAGATGATTTAATTCTTACATAATCGGTTGCATCATCACTTACGCGACCTTCAAAAATATTGACCGACCCAATAAAGTCAGCAACAAATTTTGATTGCGGAAATTCATATATTTCTCGCGGTTCACCAACCTGAATAATCTCACCTTCATTCATCACCCCAATACGCGTTGACAACGTCATCGCCTCTTCCTGATCATGGGTAACAACAATAAAGGTAACACCAAGGCTTTCTTGAATATTGATCAACTCAAACTGGGTTTCTTCACGCAACTTTTTATCAAGCGCCCCAAGCGGTTCATCAAGCAATAAAAGCTTTGGTTTTTTAATCAATGAACGGGCCAATGCCACACGTTGACGTTGCCCACCTGATAACTGATCTGGTTTTCGTTTAGCAAAATCCTGCAATTGCACCAGTTTGAGCATTTCGCCAACTTGCTCAAATGCTTCCCTTTTGCGCATTCCATCTCGCAACAAACCATAAGCAACATTTTTCTCAACACTCATATGCGGAAACAATGCATAAGATTGAAACATCATATTGGTGGGGCGATCAAAAGGAGCGACATTGGCCATATCCTGACCATCAATCATAATGGTTCCGCTTGTTGGTGCTTCAAACCCGGCCAACATACGCAATAAAGTTGATTTTCCACAACCAGAACCACCAAGCAGACAGAACAATTCTTCACGGTAAATATCAAGACTGACATTATCAACCGCAGTAAAATCACCAAATTTTTTGGTTAGATTATTTATTCTGATAAATGGCTCCTGATCTTGTGAAACCCAAGGCTTGGCACCTCCAGCAATGGAGCCATTTATATTTTTTTGTGTACTGGCATTCATAGTATTGCCTCAAAACTTTACCCCGCTTTTAACGTTAAAAGTAGGGTTACTGTTGTGGTTATTTGCCAGTTTTTATTTTCGTCCATAAACGCGTGATGACGCGGTCAGTACGTTTATTATAAACCTTCGAACCCCAAAGTTTTGCTTTAACTTCTGGTGTCGGGAAGAT
>JALWJW010000222.1 GCA_026996935.1 Hyphomicrobiales bacterium | reverse complement strand
TTTTGTCGCCTATGCAATTTTCGATGTGCTTATTTGTACCATAAAAGGCAAGGTAAAAACCTTTGAGCCAACAATTAAGAGTGATATAATAGCGATAATTATCGGCAGCATCATTTTCGCTACGGTTTTGTTTTTTCACTATAATTTATTTGGGGTTTCTGCAATCTAATGGTTTTTTTAAGCATTGCTGTCGCAGTTTTTTGCATCATCCATCTCATTCCTGCTTTGCCGTCAGTAAAAGAAAAATTGCGCAATCGTTTAGGCACTGCTTATGGTCCTGTCTTTGGCGTTGCTGCCACGTTAAGCCTGATCCTGATTTTCGTTGCATGGTCTTTAGGTCAAACCGAAACTGTGTATGAACCGATAAAAGGCAGCAAACATATCAATTTGTTGTTATCATTTATCGGGTTCCAGTTTTTGGCAATATTCTTTTTTCGCGGTAAAGCGCGTCTTTTTGTGCGCTACCCCTTCGCCATTGCCATTATATTCTGGGCAACTGGCCATTTGATTGCCAATGGTGACCTTGCCAGTATTATCGTTTTTGGCGGCTTGCTGATCTATGCTGTCGTGTTCATCATTTTATCGTTGGCCAATCGAGTTTTTCCCAGTTTGGAAGTTCGTGACAGACACGATATTTTCGCCGTAATTATTGGTTTGGTCGCCTATGTTGCCATGGTTCTTTTACACGAGCTAATCATCGGTGTTCCCGTACTGACAATCTTGTAGTATTTCTGATCTGACAATCATCATTTAGGGGCATAAAAATGTCTGTTCAAAAAGCTATCAAACGCGTGACTTCAACACAAATTGCTGCGCGAAAAAACAATGAACCTATTGTGGCTCTCACCTCTTATCACACCCACACCGCCGCTATTGCAGACCCTTATGTGGATTTTCTGCTGGTTGGGGATTCTCTTGGCATGGTAATGAATGGTTTTGAAACCACTTTGCCCGTAACCTTGGAAATGATGATTGCGCATGGCAAAGCAGTTTTTTCAGGAGCAAAATCAGCCCTGATTGTGGTGGATATGCCTTTTGGGTCTTATGAAGAAAGCCCACAAATTGCCTTTCGCAATGCGGTGCGCATCATCAAGGAAACCCAATGCGGGGCGGTAAAACTTGAAGGCGGCCGCCATATGGCCCCGACAATAAAGTTTTTGGTTGAGCGCGGTGTTCCCGTCATGGCTCATGTTGGTTTGACCCCGCAAGCCATTAACACGTTGGGCGGCTTTAAAACCCAAGGGAAAACCAAAGACCAATGGCAACCCATTATCGACGATGCAAAAGCGGTAGCCGATGCAGGTGCCTTTGCTGTGGTGCTTGAAGCAATGGCTGAACCATTGGCGGCAGCCATCACCAAACAAATTTCTATTCCAACAATTGGTATTGGCGCATCAAATGAGTGTGATGGACAAATTCTGGTGATGGAAGATATGCTGGGCCTAAGCCCACGGGTGCCGAAGTTCGTTAAAGAATTTGGCAAAGTGGGGGAGGCGATTGAAAACGCCATTAAGACCTATTCACAAGATGTTAAATCACGTCAATTCCCAAGCCCGGATCACACCTTCGACTTAAAACAAAAATAACGCCTCCTCAAAGCCTCAAAGAGGGCGTGTTGAAGCATATAGCGTTTAAGTGAATGTTTGAATTCAACTAAACGCGATACACTACTTTTTGATATCGTCTGTTTTAAACTCTATCGTTTATCAGCTTAATCACGGCAATATAATTTGCATAAAAGCTCTACAATAGTGGCAGCATCTTTACTGGCAATTGAGTAGTGAACCTGCTTGCCGCGACGTTCTGTTGAAACCATCTGGTCTGCGCGCAGGCGGGCCAGTTGTTGAGAAACGGCAGGTTGGCGCATATTCAGCAGTTCTTCAAGCTGATGAACTGACTTGGGCCCTTCATAAAGATGAAACAAAATCGCTAATCTGTTTTCATGGGCCATGGCTTTTAATTGCGAGCTGGCACTGCGCGCGCGCTCTACAAGAGCCTCTGGATTGGGCAGTTGTGTCTTGGTAACGGAGGGGGAAGCAGGCATTTGATCGGCCTTTTTAAACCTGTCATTGTACGAGGGAGAGTGTGTTGGCAACGCAACCATGGTTTTTATCTTTCTTGGCTTTTCGCATTATTAATTATACCGATAATTTTTTATCGGATTTGTTGGTTGTTAGATAACTTTGGCTCGACACCCCCGGCAAGAGACATGGTCGCCATTATTGCAAATTTCAAGGACCAGATTCAATCAAATGCCAAACAAATGTCGAATCTTGCATATCTTGAAAATACTATCCTTCTATGTAATGTCAACGTGACAAAAGGAAGGCAAATCATTTAATTGCGATTTTTCTAATATAAAAATTCTGCCTTGTTTTAGTCACAACGATAATTTAGCCCACAAGCCTGATATTTTGCGCTATACAAGCATTATCTAAGAATCTGTTTTAAGGAAGAAGCCCCGTGAGTGATGATCTACTGTTTCGTGAAGTTGATGAAGAAGTCCGCCGTGACGAATTAGAAGGTATTTGGAAAAAGTATGGCACGCTAATCATAGCAGGTTGTTTGGGAGTCATTTTAGCTGTTGGCGGCCTAAAAGCCTGGCAATACTGGGAAAAGACTCAGGCTGAGACTGGCGGACAAGAGTTTTTTGCTGCAAGTGAATTGGTAAAAGCGGGAAAAATGAAGCAGGCCGATGACGTTTTTGCCAAATTAAAAAACAATCATGCCGGCTATTCTGTCTTTGGCCAATTCAAACAAGCATCTGTCAAGGCAATCGCTGGTGATAAAAAAGCCGCCGTTGCTGAGTATGATGCCTTGGCGGCCTCTCCAAAAGTTTCTTTGCCACTACAACAATTAGCAAAAATTAAAGCAGCATATCTTTTAGCAGACAGCAGCTCGCTGGAAGACATTAAAAAGCGCGTTGGCCAATTTGATAATGCTGACAGCCCATGGCGCAATGCAGCGCGCGAAATTATTGCTACCGCTGCTTTTGCGCAAAATGATTATCTGACCGCAGACCGTAAGGTAAACGAGATTCTTTCAGATGCTGGTGCAACGCAAGGCGCTCGCCAACGGGCTCGTATTTTCCTTTCTGTGCTTACCCCGATTTTGGCACAAAAGGGCTTGGATAAGAAAGCAAAGAGTAATTAAATGTCAGTTGGATTCGGCCCCTTAAAACGCCAATCGGTCAGAACGATAATGCTTGCATTGGTGCTGCCTTTATCTGTCAGCGCCTGCAGCACGGCAGGAGATTTGATCGATAAGGTTTCAGGAAAGGATGACAACGTCATTCTGCCCGGGAAACGTGAAGCTGTTTTACAATCGCCAGGTTCTCAAACCCAGTTGGCGACGGAACCTATCGTAATTCCGCAAGCCACCACAAATTCCAGTTGGGCACAACCAGGTGGTATCCCGTCAAACGCTCTATATAATCTATCCTTAGGGCGCAGCCTAAAACGGGTCTTTGCTGTTAGTGCCGGAACCGGGTCCAGTAAAGATTCAAGACTAACCGCCAGCCCCATTGTTGTTGGTGGAAGAATATATGTACTCGATGCAAAATCCAGTGTTCGCGCATTTAGTGCCAATAATGGTGCGACAGCCTGGGCCGTGTCGTTGGTGCCAAAAGGTAAAAGCACAGATGGTGTGTTTGGTGGTGGTCTTGCCTCTGATGGGGCAAGCGTTTACGTGACCACTGGTTTTGGCGAAGTAGTGGCGTTGAGCACATCA
>JALWJW010000221.1 GCA_026996935.1 Hyphomicrobiales bacterium | reverse complement strand
GGACCAAAGAGCGTTTGACCCATGTATTTTCCATCACTTTTGAAGGCATTAAGGGGGGCGGAGACAAACCGTTACTGATTAGTGATGCGGCGGTGAACGCGTCACCTGACTTTACTACGCAAAAATCGATTATTCGCAATGCGGTTTATGTGGCGCATAAATTGGGCATCACCTGCCCTAAAGTGGCGTTTTTATCGGCAACAGAAACGGCCAATCCGCACATCCCCTCCTCCATCACCGCGCATGAATTATGTTTATGGGCGAAAGATAATATTGAAAATGCTTTGTTTTGCGGGCCGCTGGCTTTTGACCTTTGTATTTCGCCTTATGCGGCCAATATTAAAAACATTACTGACCCGGTGGCCGGACATGCCGATATTATTATCGTGCCTGAAATTACTGTGGGCAATGCGTTGATGAAAGCCATGGTGCATATGATGGGTGCGTGTACGGCGGGCGTTGTGATGGGGGCAAAAGTGCCTGTTATTCTTACCAGCCGTGCGGCCCCGCCGGCAGCGCGTTTGGCCTCGGTCGCACTTGCCTCGCTCGTATCTGAATAATGTTTGAACTTTTATCGCCTCCTGTTTTAGCGGTGTTATTTATCATTGCATTGGCAGCGGGATTTGTGCGCGGGTTTTCCGGCTTTGGATTTTCGGCTATTGTTGTGGCTTCTATGTCGCTGGTAATGGATCCGTTTATTATCGTCACATTGGCAATAATTTTTGAACTTCTCACCTCGCTTTTCCAATTCAAATCGGTTTACCCGACAATGGAAAAACCTGTGGTGGCCAAATTGTTAATTGGGGCGGTCGTTACCATGCCGATTGGTGTGTCTTTGTTGGTGTCGCTTGATATTGATATTGTGCGCATGGTTTTATCGCTGTTTATTTTGACCATGTGTGTATTGTTATTGTCGGGCTGGACGCTGAATAAAAAGCTTGGCACCGTTGGTCAGATTGGTGTTGGTGGCATTTCCGGCTTTGCCAATTCTATGGCCATTGGTGGTTTGCCCGTTGGCTTGTTCTTATCGGCCCAGGATACCAAGCCGCATCAGTTTCGCGCCAATATGATTGGCTATTTGTTTTTACTCGATCTGATTGGCATCATGGTTTTGTTTTGGCACGGGCGCGTGACCATGCCGGTTTTAGTAACTGCCGTCATGGTTTTACCTGCGGTTTTGTTTGGTACTTATTTGGGTAGCAGACATTTTTTCAACACCCCGCCCGCCAGCTTTAAACGCCTTGTCATTATGCTTTTAATTGCTCTTAGCATAATCGGACTGGCTAAATCTTTCCTTTGAATTGCCTTGCTCGCGCCTAATTTCGCCTCACTGGCGGCATGGTTAGCCGTAACAATCCCTGTCAATTAAGGGCGGTTAATTTTAGTTCACGTTATCTGATAGTGAGATTTTTTCATCAGATATATGCCAGATAGGGAAAGAGATTATGGGCGAGACATCAAATTCCAAGATACCCGGTCAGACAGGCGATCAGGCTTGTAAAAGTGCTTCTACCAAGCTGGAAGCCAAAGTCATTATAAATGAAACCAAACCACCAGAGTCAAAAAGCGAACGGTTTGTTGATCGGTTAATTGGTAAAACATCAGATGATCGAAAAAAACCTGAACCAACTTTCTTTAAAGGTTCTTTAGATAAATCATCTTCAATTGAAAAAACCCAATGGTCCAATCTCGGGGCGTTGCGCAAGCCGCTTGGCTTATCCAATGCAAAGCGCGATACAAAACCTGAAAATGCACAACAGCAAAAACCCGTCAATCAGCCACTGCGCAAACGGCAAACCCGTGGTAAACGCCTGTCACGCAGCGAGCTTGAAGCGATGTTGGATCAGTTTTATGAAACTGTAGATCAGCCCGCACCACCAAGCACACAAACCCCACAATTACGTAACGGCAAAATCCACCATGCCCGCAAGGCTGGCAATCGAATGGTTCAGAAAATGGCGATGGCTTCTTCTGTGGCTTTGCTTTTGGGTTTTGGTGTCGGGCTTTATTCCTTATCCAATCAGGGTGGCGACACGGTAATGGGCCAAAAGCTTAATCAGGCAATTGCCAATATGAGTAGTCAGGTTGCTTCACTAATCTGGCAACCGGCGCAAAGCTCCAGCAACGCTTTAGCTGATAAAAAAATTGCTTTAGCGCGTGAAACATGGACCAGTAAAGGCACTGGCATTTCCAAACCGATTAAGACCGCCAGTCTTATGGTGGCCGATGTCAGCGGTACAATTGCGGTTGGTATTCCGCTTAAGCTAACCCTTAATGCGCCTGTAGGAAATTCCTTCGTTGAAGTGAAAGTTACCAACGTGCCAGCCGATGCAGTGCTTACAGCCGGTACACGACAAAATGATGGTGTTTGGGTGCTAAAACCCAATGACCTGAGCCACGTGCAATTGGTGCTGTCTTCTGAACAGTCAACACCGCTTAAACTCAATATTGAATTGATTGAAGCCAAGACGGGTGAATTATTAACCCCACCGCGCGAGATCAAGGTTTCTGTGGTTTCTTTAAAACCGTTTAAAGTTGGTGGACTTTAATCATTTAAGGTGATTGCTCAACACCTGATTTTCTGATTAAGGTTGGTCTTGAAACAATATCAAGGCCACCCTCATGTCACAAAAAACCACCCTGCAAAACCGCGCCAGCGATGTCATCGTTAAAGGTTTACAAGCAAACGGCACAAAGCGAATATATTGCGTGCCGGGTGAAAGCTATTTGACCTTGCTCGATAGCTTATATGACAGCAAACAAATCCAAACCATTGTCTGCCGCCATGAATCTGGCGCAGGATTTATGGCTTTGGCCGAAGCCAAATTAACCGGCAAAGCTGGCGTGTTTGCCGTGAGCCGGGGACCGGGGGCAACCAATGGTTCCATCGCTTTACATGTTGCCGAGCAAGACGGGGTACCGCTGGTGTGTTTAATCGGGCAAGTTTCGCGGGCTGAAAAGGGCAAAGGTGCTTTTCAGGAAATGGATTATTTCAAGTATTTTGGCAGCGTTTGCAAAAAAGTTTTTGAACCCTCACAAGGCGATGAGGTTGGTGATGTTTTAGCACAAGCCATTGCCATTGCGCAAAGCGGCACGCCCGGCCCAGTGGTTATTTCAATGCCTGAAGATATGTTGGGGGATGAAACCTCTAATGCAGTCCACTTACAAACTGTTACTGCAACAAAAAGCGCCAGTGATGAGCAGCGCCAGAAGTTGGTGGCCCTTATTGACAAAGCCAAACAGCCTTTGATTTTTGCCGGCAACCAATGCCGCGATCTGCAAGCCCAGACCAGCCTTACCGCCTTTGCAGAACGGTTTCAAATTCCTGTGGTTTGCGGGTGGAAAGCGCAAGATGTGTTTGATAATCACAACCCCTTATATGCCGGGCATGTTGGCTTTGGCGCGCCGTTGGTTCAAAAACAGCTCTATTCGAAAGCAGACCTGATTATTGCGGTTGGCAGTCGTCTTGGCGATGTTTCAACGATGAATTATCAGGTGCCAAAAGCGTCAAAACCAGATCAACCCCTTGTTCATATCAATCAGGATGAAGCACAGATTGGCAAGGTTTATGAGACTGATTTAGGCATCTGCGCTGATGCGGGGGCGTTTTTATCTTCAATGCTCGATATGGGCGCGCCGCGTGATGGGCAAGCGAATGAATGGGTGAAGGAAATCAAAGCGTTTGTTGATGACTTTATGACGTTTCAATCGGTTGAGCCTGATGACGGGGTGGACTTTGGCAAGGTGGTGACAGCCACCGCTCAACTTGCGCCCGATGATGCAATTATCATTACCGATTCGGGTAATTTCTCAAGCTGGGTGCATCGCTATTGGCGACTTGGCAAAGGTCATACCCTACTTGGCGCGGTGGGTGGGGCCATGGGTTTTGGTGTGCCGGGCGCGGTTGGTGCGGCCCTTACCCAGCCTGATCGTATGGTAATTTGTGTTGTTGGTGATGGCGGTATTTTGATGACGGGCCAAGAGATTGCAACGGCGGTTCAATATGGCGCAAAACCTAAGATCATTTTATCGGACAATGGCATTTATGGCACCATTCGCACCCATCAGGAAAAACGCTTTTGCGGCCGCGTGAACGGCACCAATTTAAAGAATCCTGATTTTACGAAATGGGCCGATAGTTTTGGGGTTCAAAGTTTGAGCATCAAACAGGGTGATGCTATTCAAGCCACCCTACAAAAAATGCTCGACCATGACGGGCCGAGCATTGTTCATGTTCATTCTAGTGCCGAAGCCTTATCTGCTTTTACAACACTGTCAGCGCTCAAAAGCTAAGACGTGTATTTGCCAAATAGAGCGCGGTAAAGTTTACGGTCGCGACCATATATGTCGGGACGGAAATTAACCGTGCCATTCTTGCCAGCCCACACGGTGGCATAAACCAGATGAATGGGGATTGGCTTAACCAGATTCACTCTTGTCAATTTGCGAGATGCTAAAGTGGCGAGAATGCGCTGAGGGGTCCAACCGGGAACTTGCGCAAGAATATGCTCGGCTAAACCAATTGGTTTATGCACCCTGATACAACCATGTGAGAAGGCACGCGATCGACGTGTGAACAGTGACTTTGACGGGGTGTCATGTAAATAAATGGCGTGTTTATTTGGAAAAATAAACTTTACCTGCCCCAAGGCATTTGTTGGTCCCGGGCGTTGACGAAACACAAAAGGGAAACCATTTTTGCTATATTGGGTCCAGTCAATTGAATAAGGATCTACGGGTTTTCCACCACGCAGCACCTCAAAATCTGCTTTTAAATAGTTTGGGTCTTTTTGAAGTTTTGGCAAAAGCTCATTGATGGCGATTGAATAAGGCAATGTCCAATTCGGGTTTAAAACCACATATTTCATCTTGTCAAAAAAAACCGGTGTCTGGTGGAATTTTTGCCCGACAACAACATTCTTGGTTTCAATGACTTTGTTGTTCTTAACGCGGTAAAGCTCAAATGCTGCGATGTTGACCATAATATGGGTATTGCCCATATTTTGCGGCATCCAGCGCCAGCGCTCCATATTGACAACAATCTGGCGCAAGCGTTCTTTGGCAGAAATATTCATTTGAATAAGAGATAATTTGCCGATGATGCCTTCATCGTTCAAACCCACACGGCGCTGGAACCGTTTCACCCCTTTGGCAATCGCATTGCTGTACAGATTTGGATCCTCGCCTGCTCCTGCTGATTTTGACAAATCGCCTGTCAGTTCAAGGCGGGCGCGAATGAGCGGCATACGTGGGTCGCTCATGCCAGGCTTTAGAGTTGGGCCAAAGGGTACTTGTTTCCAGCCACCCAAATCAACAATATGACGGTATTTTGCCAGTGCAGGTTTTAAAACCCGATAATGTCTGTTTGGTGGGGCAATGCGATCAAGCACGGTGTTGGGTGAGCCTGACCTTGATAGAGAAGCCAGCAAGCGGGATTTATTTATTCTGCCCTTGGGTTGAAATAAATCAGGGTCAATCTTTTGTGGAATAAACCTGCCCGTGCGCAAATCTGTGGCGTATTTTATAAAGAAACTGGTAAATGTCAGTTCCGTAAAAGCAGCGGCTACGGGGTCGCTTGGATCAACACTCCCACGCAAATTGAGCAAATAGTCTGCTGGATAATCAGATGGTTTTAAGCCATCGTCATCGGCCAGCATCATACGTTGGACAAATTTTGTCACGTGGGTGGGGCTGTGAATCCAATAGGTTGAGGCGGCGCCATCAATATAATATTTCGTCAACACTTTGCGGTAACGCTCTAAGTGATACGGCAGTCGGCCCGGTGAACTTAAAATAGTACCGATAGCGGCCCGTGTTGTATCTGTTTGAGGTAGTTGACCTGATTTTTCAGCGTTCACGGGCGGGATAGTCAGCGTTGAAACGGCAAGCGTTGCCACGCTGAAAAGCCCAAATACTGGCCCCAATTCAGATAATGAACGCGTGTGGAATTTTGTCAAAACGTCCCCCTTTTTGACTTAAAACATCATATACGAATCACTAACCTACTATAGTAATTGGCTAATCTCAAATTTGCGTTCACGCAGACTTTTAAATTCACGTTCACGCAGACTTGAAGTATCGTTGTTTTCGCGCCATGCTAAAAATCTGCTAGGAGAATTGTATGAGCATTACACCTATGAAATTTGATACCGCTGCTGTTTTGGCAAATTGCCCTATTGAGCAGCTTGAAAAAATGGCAAAAGCTGGCGCAGACGTGATGGAAAACCAGCGTCTGCTCGATAAGGCAACCGCTAATGTAGTTGGCCAATGCCTTGCACATCAGGGAACATTTTATGAAATGGATCATTACCCATCTGGTGATGTCTATGATGATGAAACCCATTCACAATATTATTATCATTCCCACCGCCCCGAAGGTGGCGAGCATGGACACTTCCACACTTTTTTGCGTGCCAAAGGCATGCCTGACGGGGTTAAAACCATCGATTATAAAGGTGATGAAGAAGTGCCGAGCGGTGATGAGGCTTTGGCCCATCTTGTAGCTATTGGAATGAACCAACCGGGGCAACCGATCTCAATGTTTTCCGTTAATCGCTGGGTGACGGGGGAAACATTTTATCCAGCCAGCGACACCATCGCGATGCTCGATCATTTTAAAATGGATCATACGTTTCCCTGTTTGGCGGTGAACCAATGGATCACGGCTCTTTTAATTTTATTCCGCCCGCAAATTGAAGCTCTTTTGATTGAGCGGGATCGAGTGATTAAAAACTGGGCCGCGCTTCATATTGGTGTTGATGTTTATGAAGATCGAGAGCTTGAAGTCACAGGGTTTTTAAATATCAATATTGCCGATCAAATCAAAGCGATTGATGAGGCGATTGCGGCGCGCTCACAAGAGATTGCAAAATCTGCATGACGGTATCTGGCAGCATAAAATTTAGCCTTTTTATTTTGGCGGCCATAACAACATCAAGCAGTGCTTTTGCTTTTCAGCCTCCACAAACAATTGATATTCCCGCTGGCAAGTTCATTTATGGCTCAGACCGAAAAGAACGTGAATATGCTTACCGGCTTGATGAAAAAGCCTATGGCCATTCCATCACACGGCAAAACGGTTGGTATGATGGAGAACCCAAACGCCAAGACGTTTTTCTGCCCGCATACGCCATTACCCGCACCTTAATCACCAATGAGCAGTATGGGGAATTTATAAAACAAACGGGCCACCGCCGCCCTTATGTTGATACCAAAACTTGGAAGGCATACGGCTTTGTTCATCCGTTTTCACGGGCGCAAACATTCAACTGGAAAACCAATGCGGTTCCTGCTGATCGCAAATATCATCCTGTTGTTCTGGTTTCCTACAAAGATGCCAAAGCTTATGCTGCATGGTTGTCGAAAAAAACCGGGCAATATTGGCATTTGCCAACACCCAAACAATGGCAAAAAGCAGCCCGTGGAACTGATGGCCGTTATTTCCCGTGGGGCAATGTTTTTGATTCTGCCAAATTGAACAGCCATGATGCCGGGCCGTTTTTTACTCAAAGTGTTTATGCCCATCAAAACGGCAAAAGCCCCTATGGAGTTTTAGACATGGCGGGTCAAGTGTTTGAATGGACCAGCTATAATCTATCGCCTTCTGTTAACGCCAAGCGGCAATTTGCGGTTGGTGGATCATGGGATGATAAGGGCTGCGGGGTGTGCCGTGCCAGTGCCCGTCATACGCGGCCCGTTGATGTCAGACACATTTTAATCGGGTTTCGTCTGGTACGAGAAATTCATTAAGATTGACCTGCCCTATTTTCAGCCTTTAGTTGCAATTTGATTTTTATCATTTGAACTCATCATACATCTGTTTAATGTGGTGTCCTTAAACCATGAAACAGGGAGTATAATAAAATGGTTCAATTGGGAGAAATGCCAGATAAAGACGGTTATTTTGGCGAATATGGCGGGCAAATTTTGCCACCTGAGCTCGTTGAGATTATGAACGGGATCAATGATGCCTATGATGAAGTGCGCCAGACCGAGGCTTTTAAAACAGAATTAGCTGATCTGTTTGCCCATTATGTTGGCCGTCCCAGCCCGATTTTCTTTGCCAAACGCCTGACTGAAAAAGTTGGCGGGGCGCAAATTTATCTCAAGCGTGAAGATTTGAACCATACGGGCGCGCATAAAATCAATCACTGTTTAGGTGAAGCCTTATTGGCAAAACATATGGGCAAGAAAAAAGTTCTGGCTGAAACAGGTGCCGGCCAACACGGTGTGGCTTTGGCAACAGCGTGCGCGCTGGTTGATATTGAGTGTGAAATTCACATGGGCCAGGTTGATATCGAAAAAGAAGCACCCAATGTCACAAAAATGAAAATTTTGGGCTGCAATCTTGTGCCCGTTACCCGTGGCACGGCCACCCTTAAAGATGCGGTTGATTCAGCTTTTGAGGAATACCTCAAAGACCCGGTCAACACATTGTACGCCATTGGCTCGGTTGTTGGCCCTCACCCGTTCCCGCGCATGGTGCGAGATTTCCAATCGGTTGTTGGTAAAGAAGCGCGCGAGCAAATTCAACAAATGGCTGGTAAATTGCCTGATGTGGTGACCGCTTGTGTTGGTGGTGGATCAAACGCCATTGGCATGTTCACTGCCTTCCTTGATGATGAAGACGTTGAGATTGTTGGCGTGGAACCGGCAGGTAAAGGCCTTGATACGCCAGATAATGCGGCAACCATGACCCTTGGTTCAAAAGGGGCTATTCACGGCTTTAAATGCTATAATCTGCAAGATGATGACGGTGAACCATTGCCGGTTTATTCCATTGCGTCGGGGCTTGATTACCCTGGTGTTGGCCCGCAACATTGTTACCTGAAAGACATGGGCCGAGTGCGTTATGAAAGCGCTGACGATAAAGAATGCCTTGATGCCTTTATGACATTGTCACGGGTTGAGGGCATTATTCCGGCGCTTGAAAGCGCTCATGCGGTTGCTTTTGCCATGAAGGAAGCGGCCAATATGAGTTCAGACAAAGTTATCCTTGTAAACCTTTCGGGGCGCGGCGATAAGGATGCTGACTTTGTGGCAAATAAATTGGGTCTGTAACTTTTCCTTGAGCCAAACTTTATAACAAACAGAAATAGTCGCTGATTCTGGCGGCTATTTTTTTGCCTTATTGCATGTTTTATCCCAAAACCGGCAACCACTTTGGAAGGCCATGCTTTTCCCTAACACTTGCGTCTCACACAAATGTGAAGGTGTTTTATGTGAAGTGACACCACATTGAATAAGTTTGAGATAGGGTGGAATTGTTACATCGCGCCGGAGCTAAATTCCGGCACAACTGAAATCAAAAACCGTTTGATAGACGGAGGGAAACCAAGAAATGAAATCAACTAAAAAATCACTATTGTCGAGCGTTGCGGTCCTACCTATCGCATTCGGCCTTGTAGCAGGCACAGCAACATTGGCAACAGCTTTGATCGCTGGTAGCGGTTCTGCTGTTGCTGCTTGTGCTCCTTGCAATCCATGTGCAGCCAAGAAAAAAGCCTGTAACCCCTGCAACCCGTGTGCAGCGAAAAAAGCTGCCTGCAACCCATGTAATCCATGCGCAGCTAAAAAGCCTTGCAACCCATGTGCAGCAAAAAAACCCTGCAATCCATGTGCGGCTAAAAAAGCCTGTAATCCCTGCAACCCATGTGCAGCAAAGAAAAAATCTGCTAACTAATTCATAACAGTTTTTGGGCAGGAGCTATTATCTGGCTCCTGCACATTCTGGCGCGTAATGCATTGAGTAGAATTCAAGTAAACGCGGCGCATTCTAATTTACAAACAAAGTCCTTGGAGGGAATAATGAACTCATTGAGAAAACAGTTACTAACAACCGTGGCAGCGATGCCTCTGGCATTGGGCGTTGTTGCCGGGGCTGTTGGTATAAGCATTGCATCATTTAGCGATATTCCTCAGGCATTTGCTGCTGCATGTAACCCGTGCGCGGCAAAAAAACCATGCGGTGCCTGCAACCCATGCGCTGCTAAAAAGATATGTAACCCATGCAATCCGTGCGCGGCGAAAAAACCGTGTAATCCGTGCAATCCATGCGCGGCGAAAAAGGTCTTTAATCCATGTAATCCGTGCGCGGCGAAAAAACCATGCAATCCCTGCAATCCATGCGCAGCAAAAAAGGTCTGTAACCCATGCAACCCGTGCGCGGCGAAAAAATCATGCAATCCCTGCAATCCATGTGCAGCGAAAAAGGTCTGTAACCCATGCAATCCCTGCAATCCATGCGCAGCAAAAAAGGTCTGTAACCCATGCAACCCGTGTGCGGCAAAAAACCCGTGTAACCCATGCAACCCATGTGCGGCAGGTGGTGGAGCGGCAGCAACGGCTTGTTTTGTCCCAAGCATGAAAAAAGCTTCTGCAGGCAATCCGTGCGCAGCAAAAAAACCATCTAACCCGTGTAATCCTTGCAACCCCTGCAATCCGTGCGCGGCGGCGGCCCCTGAAGTCAAGCTTAGTTCAGCGCAAATGAAAGCTCTTTATGACTGTCTGGCCCCAGCCATGGCAAAATCATATAAAAGCGATGGTCACTGGGCGGCTGAAAAATGGAGCAAGTGGCAATCGTTCGGCAAAGTGGCTTATCGCTCCGATACCCACGGTGGTCGTTTTGTTCAAAACTACGCCAATAAAATTGCGGCAAAAGCCTATGGTCAGTATGACAAAACATCAAAAATGCCTGCCGGTTCTACATTGGCCAAACCAAGCTTTACCGTTGGCAAAAATGGCCAAGCTGCTTTAGGGCCATTATTCCTGATGGAAAAAATGACAAAAGGCTGGAACAAAAGCACCAATGATTGGCGTTATGCAATGATTATGCCGGGTGGTGATTTGTTTGGTATGACCAAAGGCAAAAATGCTAAATCACAACAATTTTGCCAGGACTGTCATGTTGGGGCTGAAGACAACGACCAGATGTTCTTCCTGCCTGAAGAGTTTCGCAAGTAAGCCGTTAGGAACGACTTTTTGCTTGTAACAAAAATAACCTTCGGCAAGACAATCTGCCGAAGGTTTTTTTTTATTGGAAGAACAGATGAAAAAAACAACTATTATCAGTTTTGCAAGCTTTGCCCTGTTTTCACTATCAACTTTTGCCCGTGCCGCAGAAACGATTTCAGGTATTCCCACGGTTGTGAATGGAACCACCATAATGGTTTCAGGAAAAACTATTCAGCTTTATGGCATCAAAGGGCCAAAGGGCTATGTTGCTTGCACGTGGAAAAGCAAACGCACGATGAATTGCGCCAAGCTGGCGACCGCAGGTTTGAAAGACATTACAATTGCCTCAACAGTTATTTGCCGCCGCCAAAACAATAAGACTTATGTTTGCAAGGCTGATGGCTTTGATCTGGCCTATGGGCTTATTCATGCTGGCTGGGCGCTGCCAACGGCCAACGCGCCGAAAAACTATTTTGCCAAACGCGACAATGCAAGAATAAACAAACGTGGGCTTTGGCGCGCGATTGGCAACACTGGCCAAGTTGTTGCTTTGCAGATTAAATAATCATAAATTTACGCAAATTTTTCGATTGGTTTTGTTGTACCAGCTTTGGCTGGACGCTTTAGAGCGGTTAAAAACCGGGGTAAAATTTCATCGGCTGATTTAACCATATCAAAATGCACAGCCATGCCAACGCGGATAAATTGTTCCTTACGCATATGGTCCATCAGTTGAACAAACGGGGACCAGTAATCATCGATATTGGCAACAATGATTGGCTTATTGTGCTGATCTAATTGTGCCCAGGTCGACACTTCGACCAATTCCTCAAGCGTACCAATACCGCCCGGCAACGCGACAAACCCATCAGCACGTTCAAACATCGCCATTTTACGTTCGTGCATATTGGTGGTGACAATCAATTCCTGCACATCATCGAGCATCATTTCTTTTTTAATCAGAAATTCCGGGATGATGCCTGTCACATGGCCGCCAGCTTCAAGTACGGCGCGAGCGGTTTCGCCCATCAGGCCCAAACTGCCGCCGCCATATACCAGACCAATATTGGCTTTGGCCATGGCAGTGCCAAGCGTGCGAGCCGCTGCCATATATTGAGGATTAACGCCCGATCCCGAACCGCAATAAACACATAAATTTCGAATCTTTTCCATAACGGTAAGTATTTAAGCTTTCTTTTGTGGTGGTCAAGCAGTGATTGATCAAGTTTATTTCAGGCATATTGAATCTGGCTGATTTCCGTGCTTTAATTAAGATCGGGGGATGAATCGGTTTAAGGTGCAATCAAGTATTATGCTTTAGCGCCTTGCCAAATGGCGAGAGAAAAAGATGGCGATTAATCCACTTGTACTATTTTCAGGTTTTGCTGCTGCAACAATTGGCGGCATTGTTGTGGTTCAACAGGTCAACAAACCTGCCCCTATCGAGCAACCTGCGATCGTTCAAAAGCAAACAGACCCTATAGCCGCACCTTTGCTGGAACCCAAATTGAATCCAAAACTTCACAACAGCCAGGCACCGGTTAAAAAAACAGCTTCTATTGATCCTAAACAATTTCCACCGGCAAAACTGGATGAAAAATCTCTTAAAGCTGCATCAGCACCAATCGCACCCAGTTTTGATGTGGTGCGGGTGGAAAAAGATGGTGGCGCGGTTGTGGTTGGAAAAGCAGCTCCCAATGCAGAAATTTCCTTAAGGCTCAACGGCAAGGTGATTGGCAAAACTAAGTCTAACAAGCAGGGTGATTGGGTGTTTATCCCTGACCAGCTCATTCCTTCGGGCAATCATGAAATGGTGATTGAATCACAAGAAGCGGGCAAAAATCCTGTGCGCTCGAAACAGTCTATTTATATCGCCATTGCCAAAAACACCAAAGACAAGCCGCTTGTTGTGGTGGCAACACCTGATGCTGCGACCAAGGTTTTACAAGTGCCTGAGAAGGTGCCTGAAAGTGTGAGTAAAACAGCCAGTGCGAAGGCAAAAACAACGGCCGCTACTAAAGTGGCACCAACGAAAATAGCCACAACAAAAATAGCTAAAACTGAGCCAAAGGCTGTTAAAGCACTTAATACAATAATTGTTACACCGCAAGCATCAGCTCCCCCAAAAACCAGCACAAATATTGTCAAAAAGACTTTGCCTAAAGCCATCACACCTCCCGAGAAAGTTGCAGCCGTTCAACCGCCAAAGCAAAAACAGGCAAAACAGCAAAAGCTTGTGTTTGGTACGGTGGATTATAACGACCAGGGCAATATTGTTTTTTCCGGCAAGGCAACTGCGGGTAAAACTGTGCGGCTTTATATTGATAACAAATTCATTGGCGATGCCAAGGCCGATGAAAATGGCCGTTGGGTTTTCAAAGGCAAGAAGAGCATTAAACAAGGCGTACATGAATTGCGCGCCGATCAGGTGACGGCATCAGGCAGCGTTTCCCAACGCACCGCCGTGCCGTTCATGCGCGCTGCCCCGGGCAAAGTGGCTGCGTTGATTGAAAATCGTAATAAACCCGAACCAAAACAACAGCCATCCAGCAAAACTGCCAGCCCAACAAAAACCAACCAGCCTGCGAGCGCTAAAGGGGTGGCTAAAGTTGCACCGAAGCAGGTTTTAAACACTCAGGCAAAAGCAAATATTAGCCAAGCGCCAGAGGTTCAAAAACAGGCAGCGGATGCTCCAAGCACTTCACCTTCGGGGCCCTCACCTTCAGCACCAGCCATCGTCAATGCGGTTCAACCGGCTTCAAAAGCGGTGGCAAATACGCAGCCTGCGCCAAATACAGATCAACAAAACAAAGACGAATTGGTTTCACATGTGGTTATCCAGCCGGGTAATAATCTGTGGAATATCTCCCGCGTTATCTATGGCAAAGGCATCGCCTACACCACCATCTACCAGGCCAATAAAACCCAAGTCAAAGACCCCAACCGCATTTATCCTGGGCAAATTTTGGAAACACCGGGTGCAATGTCTACGGGAAAAATCTAGCCTGATGAGCGCGGGGGTGATGGTGGGAACAAAGGATAAAACGAACCACAACTGTTTCACGATTCCAAATACAAATATTCAGACGTTGAACTCATTTGATAAACTTGACTTCTTTGATAAACAATCTGTGCACTTGTCCAAACAAATAACACCGCTGGAAGCGTGGGGTGCCATTGTGGCGCAACCTATGCCCATTTTGAAATTGGCGTTTTGGCTCAGAGACAGAATCTCATCGCTTTTCGGTGTAGAAAAAGTGAGTGGATTTGCGGGAACAGTTCCCCAAACAGCCCAAGTTGGCGATAAATTAGATTTTTTCCTTATTGAGTACATTTCAAAAGATGTTTTAACGCTTACGGCGCGCGATGTTCACCTTGATGTTATGACGTGTATTTCGATAAAAGATAACGTTCTATCGATCACATCTTCTGTAGAAACGCACAATATGTTTGGCCGTATTTATATGATCCCAGTTGCGCCAATTCATAAGATGATTGTTCATAACAATTTAAGTAATCTTCAAAAAAGCCTCGCTTGATAGGTTAACGCCTCCCATAAACTTCGTCATACCTGTGCTTGACACAGGTATCCATGCCGCTGAAACCTAGGGTGAATTGGGTGTGTTGGAATGGATTCTGGCGTGCGCCAGAATGACGGGGATGTTGGGGTTGGCGGTTGTGGTTAGGTGATTGTGGCGAGGGGTTTGGGTTGATCTGCTCACGCTAACTCGCTTTGCTCGTACGCTGCGCTGGCGCGGCGCATAAGCGCCGAAGCCCGTCGGGCTTAGTTTCAGTGGTTTACGGTTTGGTTCTGGTAAAGAGTACGAAGTTTGTTTCTTAGTTCAATCACGTATTGAATTATATTCAAATCAGCTTACATATGAGGTTCGTATTTATGGCTGTCGTG
>JALWJW010000220.1 GCA_026996935.1 Hyphomicrobiales bacterium | reverse complement strand
GGGTTCAAGCATCTAATTGCTGGTATGAGACAGGCCTTGAGAAACAATACCGTTCATGTCAGTAAAGTGAATTCAATTCAATGCGACACACTCCAGGCTTTAATTTGCGTTATCTCAAACAAGGGTTTGACGGTTGGAAAGGCGTAGGGTTTGAGTACGTCAAAATCGAAATCAAGGGCGCAAAAAATGACAACAAATACATCAAAACCAACTATGGCCGAAACCACAAAAGTGTGGGCCAAAATCGGTGTCCTGTCCTTTGGCGGCCCCGCTGGTCAAATCGCCCTTATGCACCGCGAGTTGGTTGAAGAACACAACTGGCTGAGCGAAAAACAATTCCTCAACGCCCTTAATTTTTGCATGCTGTTGCCGGGACCAGAAGCCATGCAATTAGCCACCTATGCAGGCTGGAAATTGCACGGCGAAAAAGGCGGCCTGATTGCAGGCCTATTATTTGTCATTCCCGGTGCAATCGTCATCTTTGCTCTCTCAGCCATGTATGCACTGTGGGGGCAAGTCCCTTTCGTTGAAGCTCTATTCCTTGGCATCAAGGCCGCGGTCTTGGCCATCGTCATCGAAGCCCTTATCAAGGTATCAAAACGTGCCTCTAAAACCGCGCATTTTATCCCCATCGCCATTGCCGCTTTCATCGCTCTGTTCTTTTTCGCCCTGCCATTTCCCATTGTCATCGCCATTGCGGCCCTGATTGGGCTATTCAATGTGAATCAATTTGACAACTCCTCATCGCAAGCAATTGAATCGATTCAACAAACATCAATCGCCAAAACCGCCTCAACCATAACCAAATGGCTGATCATTTGGTTGGCCCCACTGGCAATAATCATACTTTTCTTTGGCCCAGATCATATCATGGTTACCATCGGCTTGTTCTTTTCAAAGCTTGCAGTGGTCACGTTTGGCGGGGCTTATGCCGTGCTTGCCTACATGGGCCAACAGGCGGTTGAGACCTATGGCTGGTTAAGCGCAGCGCAAATGATTGATGGCTTAGGACTAGCTGAAACCACCCCCGGTCCACTCATCCTTGTTACCCAATTTGTCGGCTTTAAAGCAGGTTATGCCTATGCAGGATTTGGCGGCGCAATCGCTGCTTCAATCGTCGTTCTATGGGTAACGTTTTCCCCATGCTTTTTATGGATTTTTGCAGGTGCCCCCTACATTGAAAAGCTTGGTAACATGCCGCGCATTTCAGGCGCACTTGGCGCGATCACGGCCGCCGTTGTTGGTGTCATTGCCAACCTGACAGTGTGGTTTGCCCTGCACGTTTTGTTTGCAAATTTAACCACAAAATCTATTGGTCCAGCGCGGTTCATTTTGCCCGACTGGACAAGTATAAATTGGACCGCCTTTGCCATCACCATCATTGCCGGAATTTTACTTTTAAAGCTTCACTGGGGCCTGTTCAAAACCCTTGCCCTATGCGCAACACTTGGCATAGCAGCATCGGTTTTATTTTAAAGTTCAAGCGCAATCGCAGCATCAACAACAGCAACCAAACCATCGCGAAGTGGAAAGCCTTCGACCACTTTCAAGTGCTCGCTGGCATCGCTTTCACTACCGTTACGACTGACAAATGTGCCATGTCGGATTTCTTCTAATCGAAAATAGCGTTTAGTAACGGCTGAAGATCGATCACCTGGATCATGCAAAACAACCATTTCGCGATCAACTCTACCATTTTTATCAACACCAAAACCAACCACAGTCACAAAATGCCCGCCAATTCGTTTTAACTCACCTGAACGGCTGCCTTGCTTATAATATCCAATCGAAAGAAAAACTGCTGATCCTGAAGAGAACTTATCTTGAATGTCATCAATACTGGGCGCACCAACTTTAATGCGACCATATTGTTTTGGCATTGCCCAACGCCCGCGATAATAAATTTTCGACGAATAGCCCGCATCTTTTATGTAGCTTGATAGACCTTTCATAAACCGCACATGCGAAGTACCACCCTTGGGTGCTGTCGACATATATTTTTCCTCACCCAATTGACGGGCAACAGCGGCAACTTTTTCAGTCATGCTGACTCCCCTGACAGGAAGTAAATCACTATAACCACGCTCTTTCGCATACCAAACCAAGGCATTGGCGGTTGCAACAGGCACGCAATAATATTCACCACCGCCAGGCAGTTTCAAGGCAGGGTCTGTTTGAGAAAAGTCAGGGAATTGATCCATACGCGATGTGTCATAAGTTGCTGCATGAGCAGAACCACCGGAAATAAAAACCAGCAATAAGATAATCAGAATAATGGTGTTCAAAGGCCCATCAACACTGGATTTGGATTTGCTTATTCTTTTCACATTGTTGAGATCAAACATTAGCTTTCCCCTAAATAGACGTATTAAGAAGAAAGCTAACAGATTAAGTTGAAAGCCGTTTTAAGTGTGTCGTTCAAATTTTAATGAAAAACTCAGCGGCCTTCACATAATCGACCTAAACAATCGGCCTAAACAATAGGCAAGCTTTGCCCGCCATCAACCACAATAATCTCACCCGTCATAAACCCGCTGGCTTTTTCACTGGCCATGAGCAACAAAGTGCCATCCAAATCGCTGGGTTCTCCAAATCGGCGCTGGGGAACATTTTTTATCATAGCGGCACTGGCAGGAGAATCTAAAAACGCCTGATTGATTTCAGTTCGAATATAGCCCGGCGCAAAACCATTGACCCGAATTTTATAACGAGCCAATTCAACCGCCAAAGCTTTAGTCATTTGCGCCACGGCCGCTTTGCTGATGGCATAAACAGACAAGGATTGTGCCACGCGAAGGCCGAGCACTGAAGCGACATTGATGATTGAACCGGGCGTTCCCGCCGCAATCATCCGTTTGCTTGCTTCCTGGCTGCAATACCAAACAGCATCTGTGTTCACGCTCATGAGACGGCGATATTCTTCATCGCTCATATCTGTTGCCATTTTTTGAATGGCCATGCCCGCATTATTAACCAGCAAAGTCACCGTGCCAAAAACTTTTTCAGCTTCATCAAAAGCCGCTGTTATGGCATCGCGATCAGCCACATCAAGGGCCACACAATGGGCTTGCCCCCCCACCGCTTCAATCTCAGCTTTTAGGGTTTCAAGGCGCTCAGTCCGGCGCGCTGCTAAAACAACGTTGGCCCCTTGTCTTGCTAAAACCTGCGCGAACCGCCACCCCAAACCAGATGAAGCCCCCGTTATGAGTGCGACTTGCCCTGTCAGATCGAACAATTCACTTACACGCATAACGACGGCTCCCTATTGTTTTAATTTCTTTCCGTATCAGCCTAGCGCGCTAATTCGCCGGGATCAAGTCAGGAAGGAAAGTCGTAATGATTGGGAAGTTCCACAACAGCAACAGACCAATCACTTGAATAATAACAAAAGGTATAACCCCTTTATAAATATCCATTGTTGTTACCTCTGGCGGTGCAACACCGCGCAAATAGAATAAGGCAAAACCAAACGGAGGCGTGATAAATGAGGTCTGTAAATTCACCGCAATCAAAATTGTAATCCACTCAGGTGGCATCAAATTGGGATCAGCCGCATAAATTACAGGGCCAACAATCGGAATAACAATGAAAATGATTTCGATAAAATCGAGCACAAACCCTAAGAAGAACAGCACAATCATCACGACAATCAATAACGTGCGTGGATCTTCAAATGAATGGAGGAAGTTTTGAATATAGTGTTCACCACCAAATGAACGGATGGTCAGACTTAAGAACAATGATGCAATCAAAATCACAAACACCATTGAGGTCACCTTGGTGGTTTCCTTCAAAATGCCGTTCATCAGTTTTTGTCTGATAAGAATCCAACACGAATAAACCACACCACCCATAGCAACATGGAAAGCAACAATAGCAGCAAAAATACCCACCTTATCGCCAAAATCGATTTTTTCCATCGTCATGCGCAAATCAAAATTGCCGCGCAGTAATAACAAAACAACAACCGCCATTGCCGCCCAGATAATAACGATACTCGAGCGACCTTCATCTTTCAGCTTGCGCGCAGCAGCCAACATCATAGCCCCTGCAGCACCAAGTGCAGCGGCCGCTGTCGGGTTGGTCACACCACCAAGGATAGAACCTAACACCGCAACAATCAGAATGACGGGCGGTGACACAACGCGCAAAGATTCAATTTCCATCAATCGCTCAATAGCGTGGCGCAAACCATAAACAATAAGTGCTGTTGGCACCGCATAATATAGCGCTTTAACACCACCACTTGCATCACCAGCCACAAAGAACCAGTCCAAAAGAACGATCAAGCCAGCACCAGCTAAACCGGCATATATTGGCAAGCGAGAATAACTAGGCCTCAAGGCCCACGCCATTGTTAATAAGAAAACAATCAGGATCATCAAAGGTACGACACCGCCAGACAATGGCGCATAAGTTGTTACCTCTTCCGGTGTACCCAATCCGGTAATAACAAAGCCGATCAAACCTTCTGACATCAAACCGGCCCAAACAACCACCATCGCCAACAAAGGCACAAAAAGTGCCGCTAACAGCAACCACGGATTACCCTTGTAATAAGACAACAAATTGTAACTGTCAGGCTCACCCAGTTTCACTGGTGGCGCTTTATCCCTGTTTAAAAAGGCAAACCCAAGAGCATAAAGCGCATAAAGAGTCGCGAGGAAAACACCTGGAATAAACGCTGCTTTGAACAAAGTACCTGTTGAAAGAACCGCAGGTTCACCCAACATCTTCAACACAGTGGTACCAGCCTTTGCCGCTCGCGTTTCCTGACCAATTGAGTACATATCACCAACAATTGAACCCAAAAGAACGATCACAATAGATGGCGGAATAATCTGACCAAGTGTGCCAGATGTTGCAATAATCCCCGTTGATAAAGATTTCGAATACCCGTGTCGTAACATGGTCGGCAGCGCAATCAACCCCATCGTTACAACCGTTGCACCAACAACACCTGTTGAAGCAGCAAGTAATGTACCCACAAGAACAACAGCAATCGCCAAACCACCAGGAAGCGTACCGAACAATTTAGCCATTGTGGTTAAGAGGTCTTCAGCAATGTTTGACCGCTCAAGCGCAATCCCCATGAGCACGAACAAAGGTACGGCCAATAGTGTTTCAACATTACCGCCAAAAGCGCGCGAAAACACCCCTTGCGCCCACGTCGACTGCGTCGAGAGCATGGCCTTTTGCCACCCCCCCTCAAACACGGGAACGTGCTCGGTAACTCCATTTACTTCAACAACATTATAAAGCAGGCCCGCATGGCTTAAGCTGGCAATAATAGCAAAGCTGACAAAAGCAGAGCCAGAGATAGCATAAGCAACAGGGTAGCCAGATAAAATACCACCAAACAAAGATATGGCAACAATAATCAGCGAAAGTTCAACGCCGGTCAATCCTAAGAACATCGGAATTCAACTCCAAATTTAATTTTTTGATGAAACTAAAGTTTCAAGATCTGGCACATCGCGCGGGATCACTGAATCTTCGTCACCATCAAGTAAGTGATGGGTGGGAATGTCTTTATCTTTCTCAAGCAGAATTAAGATATTACGCAACAAGAAAGTGACAGCACATATAAACATCAACCCGGCAAAAACGACAACCAGAACCTTAAATCCCCATACCCAGCTAAATTCAGCCGTGCCGGAATTTTCCCATTTAAACCCGCGAAAACTGGCCTTTGTGGAATACAGGTTCATTGGCCGCGCGCGCAAAGCCGAATTTATCATCTGCGGCCATGCGAACCACCACAACATAATCGTGGAAGGAATAAAGAAGATCAATGTGCCAATCAAATCGATCCAATTCTGCTTACGCTTCGACAGCGCCGCATAAACCAGATCAACCCGCACATGACCACCTTCAATAAAGGTATAGGCAGAAGCCAGCGCAATCAGCAACGCATTATAAAATTTAAGCTGACCAGAGAGCCATTGCAGTTCTTCATCAAAGAGTACAATCCCCAATGGGGCAAAGACCAATTCATTGCCGCGAAACACCTGCCCCATGGCGATAATCATAACCTGTTGCAACATCATTGCCAGCGCAAACCAAGTGGCAACCTTGCCAATTCCACCGTTAAAGCTTTCAAGGCCGGACACAGTTTTGTATAAAAAACTGCGTTTATAAATCCCCACTGCAATAATGGTCATAACCAGGGCAACAATCACAAAGAAGAATTCTTGTGACATACCACCAAGAATAATAGCATTCATTTTTAACTTAAGGGTCGGCAATGTTGCCCACTTAAAAATGTGCCATGGTAAAATGAGTAAATTCACGAACCCCATAACGAAGTTCACAAGTAGACTTCCGAGCGCTTCCATATACCAGTACCCTAAATAAACACCGACATTTTTCAGAATTGTGCGTGACAGAACATAAGAGCAAAGCTCAAAGGCAAACATGCATAACAAAAATGCGCGCGTAACCCTTTCTATCTCCCCAATATGCAAATAACAGGCCCTTGATAGCCCCATTAACCCCACTACATATATTTGGCTTACACCAATCTGAACCTGTACGGTTTCTTTTAAAATTCTTAAAAATTGAAACCGGACCTTTCGATCCGGCTTCGAATTGTTATCGCAAAGGAGCTTTAAGCACCAAGTACGCGAGTACGTTGTTTAGTGTATGCAACTGAAGAAAGAGTATTCCACTCATTAGACAGTTTCATAGAGTTTTGCATTGATTCATATGTTTTCTTGAACAATGCGTTGTCCATGTTTTCATCCATAACTTCTTTAGAAGCTTTACCGAATGCGTCCCAAACATCATCAGGGAATTCAAGGGCTTTAACACCACCATCAACAAGGCGCTTGAGAGCAAGAGAGTTGTTTGACAAGAATTGTGTCAATGACCACTGCTCGGTTTCAGCCGCACAAACTTCAATCGCTTTTTGATGCGCTTTTGAAAGTTTGTTGAAACGGTCTGAGTTGGTTGCAACGGTTAGTGCTGCACCTGGCTCATGGAAACCTGATGTATAGAAAATTTTTGTGATTTCCTGGAAACCAGCTTTTTCATCAGCCCATGGTCCGATCCACTCTGTACCGTCAATCGCGCCAGAAGCAAGTGCTTGATACACTTCAGAGCCAGGCAATGTTTGAACAGATGCACCAAGTTTACCAAGTGCTTTACCACCAAGACCAGGCATACGGAATTTCAATCCATTAAAGTCTTTCGCAGATTTAATTTCTTTACGGAACCAACCACCAGCTTGTGGGCCAGTGTTACCGCCAAGGAATGATGTCAGACCAAATTCTTCGCCAACTTCAAGGTGAAGTTTGTGGCCACCCATTTGATAGTACCAGTTGTGCATTTCTGATGGAACCATACCGAATGGAACCGCTGTAAAGAATGCAAATGCTGGATGTTGGCCAACATAATAATAGTCAGCAGCATGATACATATCAGCCTGGCCAGATGTAACAGCATCAAACACAGCAGGAAGACCGGAAACCAATTCACCAGAAGCTTTAATGTCAATTTCCAGTGTGCCATCAGTGACCGCTGAAACTGAATCAGCAAAATGCTGAGCCGCATCAAACACGCCAGCAAGACCACGGCCCCAGGCAGTTACCATTGTTAGTTTTTCTTTGCCTGCTGATAGCGCAGGTGTTGAAAGACCTGCAGCACCGGCTGCAGTTGCGCCAGCCGCTAGGCCAGCATTTTTAATAAAGGAACGACGATCCATACGTTTCTCCCTCTCCTTGGATATAGTTATAGCCAATCCATTATGGTCGGCCTTTTTATCACCAATTTACGGCATTTTTTACAAAACCCGCAAAACAGCTATCGACACTAAGACTCAAATTCTAAAAAATTTCAACCAAATAAGTATCAACATACCACTCCCTCAGCGACATTTCACGATATAGCAGGCCATGATTGCCGGCGATATGCCAATTTCCACATATGTTAAGGATTTTACTGGGTATCTATACCCAGAAGTAGGTATCTACGGTATCCCAATATTAGGATATTCGTGATATAGCCGCCTCTATGAGCTTCATAAAGAAAATATTGATCTTCGCCGTGTTGCCGCTTTTGTTGGCAGTCATCGGCATTGGTCTAATCATTTCCAATAAATCACAAGAGCTGTCAAAACAACAATCAGCCAATCTGGAACAAAGTCTTATTGAAGCTAAAAAGGCTGAGTTAAAATATTACACCGCCTTTGCAAAAAATTCAATTTCTTCCATTTATCACTCCTCTGGCCCTGCCAATCAACAAGCAAAAGAGCAGGCAAAAGCCATGCTGCGCGCTTTATCATACGGGCCGGACGGATATTTCTTTGTTTATGATTACAACGGCAAAAGCATTGTTCATCCACGTCAGGGTTTTCGCGTTGGTAAAAACTGGATAAATCTACAGGACAAAGAAGGTAACTTTGTAATTAAAGACCTCATCAAAGCGGCAAAAAACGGTGGTGGTTACACAAATTATGTTTGGGAACAGCCTTCAACCGGTAAAATACAGAAAAAAATCGGTTATGCCATCGGATTGGAAAATTGGGGTTGGATGCTTGGCACCGGCATGTATATTGACGATGTTACCTCACAGGCTCACGCTCTGGAAAAAACCATTGCACATCAAACAACCCAAACTTTTTTAGTAATCCTGGTCATCACAGTAAGCGCTTTAACCATGGTTGGCGGGACAAGTATTTTCTTATTGTTTCAACAACACAATGCCAGCCGCGCAAAATTAAAATCATTAAACCAGCGCATCGTTGAAACCCAGGAATATGAACGAAAACGAGTGGCACGCGAGCTTCACGATGGCATTTCCCAACAACTGTCTTCAACAAAATATGTATTTGAACTGGCCCATATTCAACAACGCACAAATAAAGAAAACGCAAAAAACACCCTTGAAAAAGGCATTAAATGCCTAGCCAATGCCATTGCTGAAATTCGCCGGATTTCACGTGATTTAAGACCTGGCCTACTTGACGACTTAGGGCTGGCCCCTGCCATAAAAGCCCTCAGCAAAGAATTCTCCGAACGCACAGGCTTAAACATTCAGGTCACAACAACACCAATTAAAGAACTTATTTCTGACGAGGCAAAAACAGCATGTTTCCGCATCGCCCAGGAAGCCTTGAACAACATTGCAAAACATGCCCAAGCCACCCAGGTTTCAATCGACCTTTCCACAACAACACAATGCGTTTCCTTAACCATTAAAGACGATGGCATTGGCTTTGAAAAAAGAAAGCAAAGATCTAACGGTATCGGCCTGACCAATATGCGCGAACGCGTGACCCATCATGGTGGGAAATTTAAAATTATGTCCGATGAATACGGCACAACCTTAATTGCTAAATTCCCCTCAAATACAGCTTCAGAAATTTCCAAAAATTTCCAAACCGCAGCGGAGTAACTCATGAACATCCAGTCTCAGATCAAAGTCATGCTTGTCGACGATCATCCATTGGTGACAGAAGGGATACGGGCCTGCTTGGAAACATGGGATACGATTCAGATTATCGGCACAGCAGCAACCGGACAAGCGGCCATTGAAGGAGCAAAAGAATTACGCCCGGATGTGGTTCTCATGGACATAAACTTACCCGATATGACTGGACTTGTCGCCACACGCCAAATAAAACAAGATGTTCCCAATACCCGCGTTATGATCCTTTCCATGCATGATAATCATGAATATGTTGTCAGCGCCCTTGAGGAAGGGGCCAGCGGATATATTTTGAAAGATGTATCAACCGCCGAAGTTGCCACCGCAATTGAAGCCATTTATCGCGGCGGCACCTATTTTTCTGCTGAAGTATCGCGCAGCCTGGCAACACCACCGGAAACCAATCGTTCTGATGATATTTTAACTGCGCGCGAAAGCGACGTTATTGTTGAACTTGCAAAAGGCAACACCAACAAAATGATCGCCCGCAACCTTAATATATCTGAACGTACTGTTGAAACGCACCGCAAAAACATAAAGCGCAAATTAAAAATCGGGACAACCGCCGGGCTGACAAGATACGCCATTGAACACGGCTTTGTTTCCTGATACACGCATCAGTTGGTACATTTAGAGTTGTATATGCGATGCGGCAACATACTTTGAACATATCTCAAAGTTGTGCTTTTCTAAAGGGCGCTTGATCCTTTGAAATCACCGCATAAATGCGAGTTGGATCAGCATCAATGAGTGATAAGCAAAAAAAAGAAAACATCAACAAATCGGCAATGATCCGCGCTGCCATCCCGTTTATTTTATCAATTCTTGTCCTTGGCGGATTGTATTATGCTTTCTTTATTCGCGAGAAAACGCCTCAAATTTTGCGCATTGCAACCGGCCTGCAAGGGTCCATCACACAAGAATTAATGCAGGCAATCGGCTCTCAGTTACAAGCCAACAACAAAGACATTAAAGTGGTTTACGTTGAAACCAAAGGCACTTCACAAAATATTCAACTACTGGAAAAAAACAAAATTGACGTTGCCGCCATCCCTTCAGACATCATCGCACGTCCCTCTTTTTCATTAGTCGCCATTTTATATCCCGACACTTACCATCTGATTGTCCGAGAAGATGCCAGTATAAACACCATTCACGATTTACCTGGCAAAATCATCGCCGTACCGCCAACCACTTCAGGCGCTTATCGGTCTTTCTGGTACTTAATCGGCCAGTATGGACTATCACCAGAGGCAATTAAAGCCCGCTCAATGAGCCATAATGAAGCCTTTACAGCCCTGCGTAAAAACAAAATTGATGCGATGTTTTATCTCGCTCCGCCAGCCAACCGCCAAACCAGATGGATTGCCGAAGCTGTCCGCATCAAAATTCTGCCCATCGATCAGGCCAACGCAATGGCCCTGCGCCGCAATGCACTCAACCCCGCCATCATTCCGAAAGGAATTTATGCAGGCCGCCCGCCAGTACCCCCTGTCGATATTCAAACGATATCTGCCAACCGAATTCTTATCACCCGCCGTGATGTAGCAGATAGCTTCATCCGTTCCCTCACCGCCACAATGTTTGAAAACCGCCGCGAACTAAGCACCAATTCCATCCTGGCTTCCTTCATTACTCAACCAGATATGAGCAAAGGCACAATCTTACCCGTTCACCCCGGCGCAATATCATTCTATGATCGCAATCAACCTTCATTTTTTCAAGAAAACGCAGAACCAATTGGTGTAATAATTTCGGTTATTGCGGTAATGCTGTCTGGCTTGTTATGGGTAAAACGACGCTGGGAAGAACGCCAAAAGGGCCGCATTGATGTTTACAATCTTGATTTATTAGACATCACAGAAGCCGCCCGTAACGCAACCTCACCAGCACAACTGGAAACATGCCGTAACAGTTTATTCGATATGCTTACTCAGGTCGTCCGTGATCTCGATGATGATAAAATCGACGGTGAAGGGTTCCACTTCTTTGCCTTCACCTGGGAAGCAGCTTGTGCTGTCATTGGTGAAAAAGAGCGCAAACTGGGCATTAACAACAACTTACTCAATCAAGCAAAAGCCAACCTTGCTCAGCTTAAAGAACAAACCTAAACCACGCCTAACAGTTCTTCCAAACTCTTGAGCATCATTTTCGGTTTGCCAGGAATATTTTCATCAATCAATCCAAAACGATCAATACGCGCTGTTTGAAAACCAAAATTGGCCGCTGCTTGCGCATCCCACGTATTGGCCGACACAAAACAGACCTGTTCAGCCTTAACTTTCATACGATCCAAAACCATCTGGTATACGCGTGGATCAGGCTTATAAACCTTCACCTGCGCGACCGACAAAACACAATCTAAATACGGATCAAGGCCAGAATGTTTCACCGCCGACCCAAGCATATCAGGTGAGCCATTTGATAAAATTGCCGTTGCCTTACCCATGTTTTTTAGACCGGCAAGCGCCACTTTAGCATCATCATAGGCATCAAGGCTCAGATACAAATTCAGCAATTCATCACGCAATTGTTTGTCATTAATGTCATAAGCGGCCAAAGCATAATCAAGCGACTCTCGCGTTATCTGCCAAAACGGCACATACTCACCCATCAATGAGCGCAACCAGCTATAAGACACATGCTTTAACCGCCAAAGATCGGAAACCGCTTGCGCCTTATCCCCAAGCCGTTCAGATACTTTTCCCACGGGTGAATGAACATCAAACAACGTGCCATAAGCATCAAAAACCACGGCTTTAACATTCTCAAACATCATTTTTCTAATGCCTTTTCTTACCGCAAAAGCAAAGTGTGTACCCGCATTTAAAAACAAGCAATAAAAATGCCATCACCCCGTCAAAGCCAAACACACAACCCCAACATATAGTGGAGCTACATTATCCAAAAAATTTAAACTGCTTCACCAGCCGTTTCATCGTCAATCCCTGCACAATAATAGAGAACACCACCACCGCATAAGTCGCGGCCAGAATGCCCGCCTTTTCAGGCACATCGGGCAACGACAATGCCAATGCCACCGAGATGCCACCGCGCAAACCGCCCCATGTAAGAATGGAGATTGAACCGGTTGCAAACTTCTCACGAATGGACAATAAACCAATCGGAATCGAGACTGAAATAAACCGCGCCAACAACGCCACAGGAATAGCCAACAAAGCAATCGGCAAATTGAGTAAATCAGCCCCTATCACAATAACCTCAAGCCCGATCAACAAAAACAGAACCGAGTTTAAAATCTCGTCAATCAATTCCCAAAACTGAAACACATGCTTGCGCGTATTGCTGCTCATGGCAAATTTTGCCCCATGATTACCGATAAACAATCCCGCAATCACCACCGCAATCGGTCCTGATAAGTGCAAGCGAATAGCAATGGCATAAATCACCATCACCAATGCCAGCGTAATCAATACTTCAATATTGTGCTCATCAATCTGCCGCATCGCCCAAAAGGCAATTATACCCCCAATAGCACCAAGCAATATGCCCCCACCTGCCTCAACAGCAAACAACTTGACAATCGCCAGCGCATCCATTTCACCATGACCACTGCCCCCATTGCCACTGCCAGTCATCGCCAAGGCGACCATAATGGTAAATACCACCACACCTACACCGTCATTAAACAACGATTCGCCCGCAATTTTAGCTTTCAGCAAAGGCGGGATTTTTACTGTTTTCAACAGCCCCATCACCGCCACGGGGTCGGTTGGCGTAATCAATGCGCCAAACACTAGCGCCCATAAAAATGGCACAGGCATTGCAGTCAACTGCATAATGCCCCACATCGCCCCACCAATAAGGAAGGTCGACATTATAACACCTACGGTCGCCATCAAACCGATGGCCCATTTACGCGCCGCCAATTCATCAAGGTCTACATGCACAGCCCCTGCAAACAGTAAAAACGACAACATACCGTTCATTAAAGTCTTATCAAAATCAATGCCTTCAAGTGTTTTGGTCACTGCAGCGGTAATACCGACTGAAGGAAACAACACATCGGCAATAACAATCATGCCCGAAGCCAACAAAGCAATAATCACCAAACCAATGGTGTGTGGAAGTTTCAGCCACTTGTGATTGATAAAACCAAAAGCAGCCGATAAGCCCAATAAAAGGGCACCAATTTCAAAAATAGTCATAAGACGCTTCTAAATCAAACGCAGCAAATTGGGAACCACCAATACAAATTTGTGCACGATGCGGTTTTGGCGTGAGCGAAACAAAATTCTTATCCTAGATTACCCAAAGCAGGAAACGTTTCAAGCATCCAATAAGACATCGTCTGCATACCGCCTGTCAGGAACAAAATTCCCGTCAGCACTAAAACACCACCCATCACTTTTTCAACTGTTCCTAAATATTTACGGAAACGTTTCATAAAGCTCATAAACCCGTTAATACCAAAGGCTGCGGCCATGAACGGTACACCCAGCCCTGCTGAGTAAATCGCCAGCAAAACCGCGCCAGATGTCACACTTTCTTCTGATGCGGCCACCGCTAGAATAGCTCCTAAAATTGGACCAATGCACGGAGTCCAGCCCAGCGCAAAAGCCAAACCAACCAGATAAGAACCAAATAATCCGCGCGGACGGTCTGAATGTTGATAGCGCGTATCTTTATTTAAAAAGGCAAACTTAAACACACCAAGAAAATGCAGGCCCATAATGATAATAATCACGCCGGCAAATTTCGCCAATGTATCTAGATGCTCGCGCAACAATTGCCCAAACATCGACGCAGTCGCACCCAAAGCAACAAATACTGTAGAGAACCCAAGTACAAAAATGAAGGCTGAAATAAACACCCGCCGCCGCGCAATTGTATCAGCTTTTGCTTCTGTTAATTCCTCCAGTGACGAACCTGCCAAAAAACACAAATAAGGCGGCACCAATGGCAGCACACACGGAGACAAAAAACTCACAATACCGGCACCAAACGCTGCCAAAAACGTAATTTCACTCACCATCAAAAAATCTCATCCTAAAATTCAATCAAGTCGCTCCAAAATGCGCCACCCACCGACAAAACGCAATGCGTAAATCATGAACTTCCTGTCACATTGGTGTTAGCCAGCAAACCAGACAGTACAAAGAAAGTTTGAGCATTCTGCCAAAACACTCTTAAGTGTTTTTCACTTCCAAAGATTGATGATAGTCAAAAACAACGTAATTGGGTTACTTTTTTGCCAGCTCCCACACCATCCAAACTTCTTTTGCAATTTCAGTATATTTTTGCTTTTCACCAGCATCTTCTTGAAACCACCTCAGGCACTCTTCATGAATTATATCGAGAACCTCCCCTTCACTAGAAACGGCAACCAAACGCGGCAAAATTGTAGAGACTTCTGGGTCATACTCATCAAAGTTTTGATACTCTTCAAACGCGATACCCATCGGATCATGACGAAAGAAAATCTCTGACATTTACTTTGCCAGCTTTTTATGT
>JALWJW010000219.1 GCA_026996935.1 Hyphomicrobiales bacterium | reverse complement strand
TGAAATAGATTCAGCGCGGGAGATTTCTGCGTAAAATGAATTAAGGAGTTGGACTATGTTGCGTAAATTAGCAAACCTGAAGGTTGCTGCAGTTTGTTTAGGGTTGGTAACTCTGGCAGGTTGTACAGGAAAAAAGCCTGAGGTTGCCAATCCAAATGCACAAGCAAAGCCTGGTACAGAGAGAGACTTTATTCTCAATGTTGGGGATCGTATTCATTTTATTGTTGATCAGTCTTCATTGACACCACAGGCAACAGATACTTTGCGCAAACAGGCTGCCTGGTTACGGCAATACCCGAATGTGACTATTCAAGTTGAAGGTCATGCTGATGAGCGGGGAACGCGTGAGTATAATATTGCTTTGTCGGCGCGCCGTGCCACGACAACTCGCCAATTCCTGATATCTCAAGGAATTCAAGCGTCACGTATTTCAACCATTGCTTATGGTAAGGAACGACCAGTGGCTTTGTGTGATGCGGAAAATTGCTGGAACCAAAACCGCCGGGCAGTTACGGTCATTACTGGCGGTGCTATTCCCGGTTAAGGGTTGGTGATAATGCTGATTACAACAACTCATAATATCGAAGGTAAGCGTATTGTTGCCTATAAGGGCGTAATTGCCGGTGAGGCCATTATGGGGGCCAATGTGTTCCGTGATTTTTTTGCCGCCATTCGCGATGTTGTGGGGGGACGTGCAGGGGCCTATGAAAAAGTTTTGCGCGATGCACGTGAAAATGCCATCGGGGAATTGAGCGATCGGGCTGCTGAACTTGGTTGCAATGGAGTAGTGGGTGTTGATATTGATTATGAAACACTTGGTGCTAAAGGGGGCATGTTGATGGTTACTGTCTCTGGTACTGCGGTGATTGTCGAATAGTATGAATTGATGAAAATAAGCGCCCTGATAAAAAAGGCCACTGTACTGGTTTGCAGCGGCCTTTTTTGTTTGTGTGGCTGATAGTTGATTTTAAGTTGCCAAATCATTGAGTTGGCTTGCGGCAACTGCTAGTTTGGCAAGGTTGAACTCTAACCCTTTGAGCAAATCATCCATCGTTGCGTTGACCCGCGTTACGTTTTCAGCATTTTTTTCAGACCAGCTTTTCCAATTGCGATCCTGGGCAGATTTGGCTGACATGATTTCAAGCGCAATGCTTCGATGGGTTTGAACAATACCATCAAGAGTGCGATTAATGGCCAAGCGGTCATAATATTCGTTGGCGGCAATGTTTGCTGATTGTGCAAACAACCGTTCGATGCCAAGGCCGGTTGCAACATCAAAGAAGGTGCTTGCCACTGAGGTAATTGGTTGTTTGGTTTTTGATGCGACCTGGACAATATCTGGTCCGCGTTGCATGTAGCGAAGTTGGGCAAAGGTTTTGGCAATGTTTTTAGGCACGCCGTCTTTGCAGTAGTTTTCATAGCGTTTGTTGACTGATATTTTGCCTTGTTCGGGCATGGCTTTGTTGAAATTGTCTTGTAAATTTTTCAAGCCTGCCTGGTAGTGTTTGACGAGTTTGTCCAGGCCCTGGTTCATGTCTACATTGAGCAGGAACCAAACGGTGGCGCGGCGCAACACCCGTTGCAGTTCGACATAGAGACTGATTTGTACCTGTCCTGATACTTTATTGTCTAACGTGTCGATCATGTCGTTAAGTTCAGTGAAACCATAGGCATCGCGGGCGAGTATGAAAGCTTTGGCGATGTCGGCCGCGTTGTGGCCTGTTTCTTCCATTAACCGATAAACGAATGTTGGTCCGCCACGGTTAATGATTGAATTGGCCAGTAATGTGGTGATGATTTCTCGACGAAGTTTGTGACTGATAATTTCGGCCGTGAATTTTTTAGACATTTTTTCGGGGAAATATCTAAATAACTGACTTTCGAAATATTGGTCGTCTGGTACATTTGTTTCTATTAAATCATCAAACAGAGCGATTTTTGCATAGGCGATCAAAACCGCCAATTCGGGGCGGGTAAAGCCTTTTCCGGTGGCTTCGCGATCGGCCAGCGTTGTGCCATCGGGTAAATCTTCAAGTTTGCGGTCAAGCAAGCCTTGTTCTTCCATAGTGGTCATTAAGCGTTTTGTGTAGCCAAACTCAGATGTTGAGCGGGCCTGACACATGGATAGGCATAAGGTTTGAAGATAATTGTTGCGAAGCACAAGAGTGGCCACATCATCGGTCATGCTGGCAAGGATTTTATCGCGGCCGGCGCGTTTGATTTTACCGGCCTTTTCAGCAGCGCCAAAGGCGATTTTGAAGTTCACTTCTACATCTGATGAATTTACCCCGGCTGAGTTATCAATCGCATCGGTGTTTATTCGGCCACCATTGAGAGCAAATTCAATACGTGCCTTCTGGGTGATGCCAAGGTTGGCACCTTCACCGATCATTTTGACGTTAAGCTCTTTGGCGGTGATGCGGATCTGGTCGTTAGCACGATCACCAACATCTGCATTGTTTTCAAGGCTGGCGCGAATGTATGTGCCAATGCCGCCAAACCATAACAAGTCTGCTTTTGACTTCAAAATTGCCTGAATGAGTTGGTTTGGTGTGGCGGTTTTTCCGCTTAAGCCAAGAAGCTCACGCATTTGTTTTGACAGGGGAATGGCTTTGAGTTGGCGAGAGAAGATGCCGCCGCCTTTGGACAGGAGTTCTTGATCATAGTCCTGCCAGCTTGAGCGTTCTTTATTGAACAGACGTTTGCGCTCTTTATAAGAGGCGGTGCAATCAGGGTCTGGATCAATGAAGATGTCGCGATGGTCAAAGGCAGCGAGTAATCTGGTTTGTTTGGACAATAACATGCCATTGCCAAATACATCGCCCGACATATCGCCAACGCCAATGGCGGTAAAGCTTTGAGTTTGGCAATCAATATCCATTTCACGGAAATGGCGTTTGACTGCTTCCCAGCCACCACGGGCGGTGATGCCCATTTTTTTATGATCGTAACCTGCTGAACCACCTGAAGCAAAGGCATCATCAAGCCAGAACCCATGGGCCTGAGCCAAGGCGTTGGCGGTATCAGAAAATGTTGCGGTGCCTTTATCGGCGGCAACAACGAGATAGGGATCATCTTCATCATTGCGGATGACATCTCTTGGGGGAATTACTTTTTCACCGTCCAGATTGTCGGTGAGATCAAGCAGGGCATTGATGAACATTTTATATGTGCGAATGCCTTCGGCAAAAATATCTTCGCGGGTGCCGTTTTCAGGCATGTGTTTGGGATAAAACCCGCCCTTTGAGCCGACTGGAACGATCACGGCGTTTTTTACATTTTGCGCTTTAGCAAGGCCTAGAACTTCGGTGCGGAAGTCTTCTGCACGATCAGACCAACGCAAGCCGCCACGGGCGATTTTGCCACCGCGCAGATGAATACCTTCAACATCTGGTGAATAGACAAAAATTTCTGCAAATGGTTTCGGGGCCGGTAAATCTTCAATGTCTGATGAATTGATTTTAAAGGAAATGGTATCAGGTAATGCGCCATCTTTTCCCAATTGGAAAAAGTTTGTGCGATTGATTGAACGGATAACATTCAAATATTTACGAACGATCTGGTCTTCATCAAGGCTTGGTACGTCACGCAAATCCTGGGCGATTTCGGCTGCTATTTTTGATGTTAGAGGCCGCCGGTCCGCTTTACTGGCAATTTTGCCGTCTGGGTTTTTGTAGTTGATGTCAAAACGGATGTAGAAAATATCGAGCAATCGTTTGGCGATTGATCCGTGTTTGACCAATGTTGTGGCCATATAATCGGTTGAATA
>JALWJW010000218.1 GCA_026996935.1 Hyphomicrobiales bacterium | reverse complement strand
ATCATTCATAGACTTGAATTTTTCTGCCATTTCAACCGCTTCGGCTTCTGAGGCTTGAATTTCAGCAACCTGTCTTGCGCGCGCTTTAGCAAAATTCCAAATCATCGCCGCAATACCGGCAAAAATAACCCCGAGCAATAAAGAAATGATAATGGCAATTTTCTGGGCATTAGCCTGAAGCCAGGTAATTGTTGAGGACAGATTGGTATAAACCAACACAGAACCCACCAGTTCTTTATGATAATAAACTGGAATAGAAGCTATCGAGACCTGCTGAATATCTTTTCCATTATGATTGGAATAACGTGCAATATTGTCAACTTTTGATGAAGGCACATCAAGCAACAAACTACTCTTTACCCCTGTTTCAATTGATTTCTTAATCACAGGATTCTTCACCTGCTCACCGATCAAAGACCTATTGAGAGACCAGAAAATTGTGCCATCTTTTTTAGCAAGAGAATAACGGAAAACCTCTTTATCCAGATAAATGCCTTCAATGGCATGTTTGTCATAAATTTGCATTTTGCCTGTTTCAAAAGTCTGTTCCACAAATACCAGTTTGCGGACCACTTTTTTTGCCCAGTTTTCAGCTCGATACTGTGCATCGGCAACAGCTCGTTTTTCGGAAAAAACCATAATACCAGGCCACAAAACAGCCAGCAAAATCAAATACCCGACAAGAACCGCCATCATCGCGCCAAATGGTTTTTTACTATCTGGTGTCAAAGCCGCCTTTGCTGATTGAACTGCTGACTTCGATTTAGCAAGTGCTATCATTCCCTCATCCCAAAATTCTGCCAATATTTCGATCAGCATACGGACATCGTCCTAATTTTTTATAAATAAGTTCAGTTTGATAGCGCAGAAAAAAGTTCAAACAGTCCAGCCTGCGGGCTTCATTTTCCCGCGTTCAAATAATCACATCACTCTTCAAACATTTAAAACACCACGCGCGACACGCACGGCAAAACCACCGACATGAATATTTTGAATAGCACCATTTGCAATTTCAATATCTAAAAACAACTGACTGGGACGGCCCATATCTTCACCCTGATGTATAGTCCAGGACGATACACCATCTTCTAGCATCAAGCCCTTTTTAACCGCACCTGCAAATGCAACCACCGCCGAACCTGTTGCCGGGTCCTCAACAACACCTGCTTCTGGCGCAAATAAGCGCGTATGAAAACGATCACTTTCGCCAGGTCCACGACAAAACGCATAAACCCCGAAACTCCCCGCCACGCCAAGTCCTGCCCAGGACGAATGTGACGCGCGTATTCTGGCAAGTGTTGCACGGTCTTTCAACGGTACAAACAATGGCATATTACCAGCTTCAAAAATTGATGGTTTGTGTAATCCATAACCAATATCACTTGCAGAAATACTCAACGCATCAGCAATGACTTCAAAACCAGGCACATCATGCACTTCGCACGGCAAACGCGGGCCTTTTAACCTGGCAAATGATGGTTCACCCTTTTTACGCCTGACATCCACCTCAACCAGACCGATATTTTCTTCAAGTCGTATGGTTGTATTCTCTGACTGCGATAAATTTGCCCCCATTTCATCCAGCATAATTGCCGCCCCAATCGTTGGATGACCAGCAAATGGCAATTCTTGCGTCGGTGTGAATATACGCACCTTAGCGGTGTTTTCGCTGTTCAACGGTGTTTGCAAATAAATCGTTTCCGACAGATTAAATTCACTGGCAATATTTTGCATCGCCATATCTGACAAATGGTCAGCACCAACCACAATGGCCAGCGGATTACCACCAAAGCGTTCTGTGGTAAAAACATTGAGTATAAAATACTCGCACCCCAACACCGGTTCATTCATCCCTGGCTCTCATTTCTGTTATTGCGACCTCTACTGAATCGCTTAAACGCTGTCTTTTCACATCATGCGTGATCGACAATGAGATAAATAATGAAAAATTAGTAAGAAACAGCCGTTTTAGCATCGAAATCTGGTCGCACCTTCACAACCGCGTGATCAAATGACTACCGAGGTGGCAATCCTGTGTCCATCCGGGTCAGATTGCCAATATCAATTCGGCGCTTGATCCGTCCTATAGCATCAATAACTGTTTCCAAATAGCTGGCCAGTTGAAACTGTGCCTTGGGCGGCATATCAATATCTTCTCCGCCAATAAAATCGACAAATGAAAAATTGCGGAATTCAACATAATCCAGCACTTCGCGGCTTAGCGGTGGCAAAATAATCTGTCCATCCCCTGCAATATCATGAAAGGTTGAAAGCTTGTTGAAGTCTTTCAAATCTTCGTCCATTTCTTGATGGCGAATAACAAAAAACCGGTCGGCTGAATAATTGTCATGCATCATCAAGGCCTGATCGAGCGACTTCCCGGTTCCCTCAACCAGATAGAAAACATTAAGATCAAAACCCTGCTCAAATGCGCCGGAAATGAAATCAATATCATCCATAACCGTAAAAAACTTTTCCAAAAACCGTGCGGGCACATCGATCACATAATCACGGCCAGGGGTGCCCAATATCCAATCAAAGACCTCCATTTGACCGGCCACTGTGGAAATATCATAAACCTCAGAACGATCTGGATAATATTCACAAATATTGCCGATCGGTGCATCCAGATCCATGATGAACGGCGAGCCACCAGACACCAGCAAAAAATCAGAAAACAAACGCGCAAACAGCGTTTTGCCATTGCGCGTCTGATCTGAACACACGATGTAAATGTGTGACTTTTCTTCCATAAATAAACCTAACGCTTAATCGTCAGATTTATCATTGTCCTGACGTACAGGTGCCATACCGCCACGTCCAGCATTGAGCAAACCTTGAATGAGCTGGGTTTTTTCAAACTCTTCATCAATGTCTTTACACCATTTGCTTACATATCCGCGCAATGTAAACGAATACTCTCCATTTGATCCATCAGGAGCTTTATTATCAATAAAGTCTTTAAAAGTAACACCAGCCAAATCAACTTGCTCGTAAGCCATTTCATTCAACTTGGGAATGACAATCTCATGAGCAGAATTTAAATTGGCGAAATACTTTTTGAAAGTCTTTTCATCCCATTCAAAAAAGTTTGTCTCATTAATAAAATTCCGCGCAATGATGTAATCCAAATTACGAACATATTTGGTAATTTCATTGATTTCATCAAGCGAAGCAATAGAGGGGCCAACCACATGCACGAGCGATAAATCAAATTGGCCATCACGAGCAGCTTCCAACACCCCGATACGGTCAAACAAATCAAGCGCATAAGACAAATTACCCGCTTTCAAGTCAACAATTGTCACATTGGCACTGTCAGATTCAAGTGTATCCAAAACCGCCATTTGGTCAGCAACATCAGCCAAATCAATAATTTTAGTATTGGCAGGGTAAAACCGATTAAGCGTCCCGCGTGGATTTTCCGTATCGAACCCGCGAGCCAACACATTGTGACGTGCAAGATAATCCATCAGCACACGTGATACCGTTGTCTTCCCAACACCGCCCTTATCAGCACCAACAATAATCAATGTAGGTTTCATTTATTCTACCCTCTTATTAGAGCGTTTCATATTTTGCTTGAAACAAAAACAACATGAAACACCGTGATTTCAACCATTTAATCAAACCATTCCAGTTAAGAAAAACCAAAAGGCCATCAGTTACGTCCCTCTATGCCCACATAATGCAGCATTTTATTCGTCATGTCAGTAGCATAAAAATCATTGCTAAAAAATGACCATAGGCAGATTCTCGGAATAAATTTTTATACGGACAATTTTTAAGCCGTTTTTGTCCGCATCACATCAATCACCTTACACTCGTTCAAGCTACCATGTCCCAAATCAACCAGCTTTTGAAAGCTACCTGCCGCCGTGTGACCAAAATCAGCCTTTGCCTTTAACCCGTCTGCCAATTGCACACCATACATAGCATCTTTCAACCGCATAGAACCTGAAAAAATCAGATCCTCACTGTGCTTGGCTTTTGCCATGCGCTCAAGATTGCGCATCACTTGCGGAGATGCCGCCTGGCCCGTGCACATGGCACTGAGCACAAGGTCTAAATCAAGCCCCGCCTTTTCAGCCATGGCAAAACCTTCAGCCGCTGCTGCAATTTGCACAGCCCCCATCAGATTGATAATCAGCTTATAAGCCGTCCCTGCCCCCACATCACCAAAATGCATAATTTCTTTACACAAAGGAATAAGAAATCGCCGCGCTTCATCAAGGTGGTCCATCTCAGCGCCAACAAACAACACCAATTCACCAGCCGCTGCCGCATCAGGCAACCCCGTCACAGGCGCATCAATATATTTAAGACCGCGCTTGGCAATTTCTTGCGAAAGCTCTAGCACCCATGAGTGAGAAAGCGTTGAACATTCCACCACAAGCGCCCCTTTTTCAAAGTCACCAGCCAGCGCCCCATCATCACCAAGCCAAACCTGATGCGAGGCCCAATTGTCCGATACCATGGCGAAAATAACTTCTGCCCCGTTCACCGCATCCTTAGGTGTGGCGGCAATACGCGCGCCCATTTCACCCAATTTGTCACACTTTTGAGCTGTGCGATTATAAACGCACACCTCAAAGCCTGCATCAATAAGGCGAGCGGCCATGCCCGCACCCATATTACCTAATCCGATAAACGCAACTTTAGTCATTTTCTTCTTCCCTATTATGCACCCCACCGGATTTTTTTCATAAAAAAAGCCACCCAGTGTGGGTGGCTTTTACATCAGGTCTTTGACCCTTATGTGATTTGCAACCCTAATTTTTTTCCTTGTCGACAAGCTGGTTCGCCGCAATCCAAGGCATCATCGCGCGCAGCTTGGCACCCACTTCTTCGATTTGATGCGCATCGTTGACACGGCGAATGCCCTTAAACTTAGCGCCACCAGCTTTATATTCTTGCATCCAATCAGATGTGAACTTGCCAGTTTGAATGTCGGTCAAAATGCGTTTCATTTCTGCTTTTGTTTCAGAGGTGACAACGCGCGGACCAGAGACATATTCGCCCCATTCTGCTGTGTTAGAGATTGAATAGTTCATGTTGGCAATGCCGCCTTCATAAATCAGATCAACAATCAATTTCACTTCGTGCAAACATTCAAAATAAGCCATTTCAGGGGCATAACCGCCTTCAACAAGCGTTTCAAAACCAGCACGGATCAATTCAACCAAGCCACCACACAAAACAGCCTGTTCACCAAACAAGTCAGTTTCACATTCTTCTTTAAAGGTAGTTTCAATAATGCCAGAACGACCACCGCCATTTGCGCACGCATATGACAAAGCTAAATCATGAGCATTACCAGTTGCGTCATTGTTTACAGCGATCAAAGTTGGCACACCGCCGCCTTTAAGATATTCACCGCGCACTGTGTGACCAGGGCCTTTAGGTGCAACCATAATAACATCAATTGTGTCACGAGGTTCAATCAATTGAAAATGAACGGCCAAACCGTGAGCAAAAGCAATCGCTGCGCCGTCACGAATATTGTCGGCAATTTCGTCTTTATAGATGTCAGGCTGTAATTCATCAGGTGTCGCCATCATCATCAGGTCGGCCCAGGCCGCTGCTTCTGCAACTGTTTTAACGTCAAAACCTGCAGCTTGCGCCTTTTTGGCAGTAGCAGAACCAGCGCGCAATGCAACACACATTTCTTTCACGCCAGAATCTTTAAGGTTCATTGCATGAGCATGGCCTTGTGAACCAAAACCAATAATAGCAACTTTTTTCCCTTTGATCAGATTAACATCTGCATCAGCATCATAATAAACACGCATAGAAACGACCCTTTTAAACGATATAAATATTCAACAAAATTTTTCTAAATAAATTCACTATATTTTTCAGCGGTGACAATAGCCATACCGCACAGAAAAACAAGTCCTAACTCACAGGATCCCCACAAGCTGCGCGGTAATGTTGCACGGCGCCTGCCATGCCAAAGCGCAAGGCATCAGCGGTGATGCAATGACCAATGGAAACTTCATCCAAAAATGGCAAGCCAAATGTCAGTTGCATTAAATTGTCCAGCGTCAAATCATGACCGGCGTTCAAGCCCATACCTGCTTGTGTTGCAACCATACCCGCTGAAACCAGTTTTTCCATTTCTTCAGCTTGCTTTTCAGCATCATCATACATTGCCCCATATGGCCCTGTATAAAGCTCAACCCGATCAGCGCCGGCATCTTTAGCAAGCCCAATGGTTGAAGCATCAGCATCGGCAAACATTGCCACACGAATGCCTTTTTCTTTAAGGCGCGCCGAGATTGACTGAAGTAAATCCATATTAGCGGCAAAATCCCAACCATGATCTGAGGTTTCTTGCGAAGGATCATCAGGCACCAATGTCACTTGTGTTGGAACAATATCCAAAACAATGTCCATAAACCGTTCATCAGGATAACCTTCAATATTATATTCTTTATCCATAAAGCCGCGGCGCATCATTTCACGAATTTCGTATACATCGGTTTTGCGAATATGGCGTTCATCGGGCCGTGGGTGAACAGTTAAGCCATATGCCCCCGCCTCAAGTGCGGTGCGCCCAAGATCAACCACAGAGGGCCAGGGCAAATTGCGTCGGTTGCGCAACATCGCAACGGCATTCAGATTGACGGAAAGTTTGCAAACCATAAAACGCGCCTCACACTTTCATCGCTTCAGGGCCGCGAGAAATCGCCGAAATACCTGTGCGCACAACTTCGATTAACCCAAGCGGTTTCATCAGCTCAATAAACTGGTTCACTTTACGAGATTTTCCCGTTATTTCAAACACAAATGAAGCCGAGCTTGCATCAACCACACGGGCGCGAAATGCTTCAGCCAAACGCAAGGCTTCAACCCGGTTGTCACCACTTCCAGCCACCTTCACCAACGCCAATTCACGCTCAATAGCATCCCCTTCAACCGTCAGATCAAGCACCGAATGAACAGGTACAATGCGTTCAAGCTGAGCGCGAATTTGTTCCAGAACAGCCGGTGTGCCAGAGGTCACAATGGTAATGCGCGAAATATGTCGCATATGCATGGTTTCAGAAACCGTCAATTGCTCAATATTATACCCACGCCCCGAGAACAAGCCAATGACCCGCGCCAGAACACCTGGTTCATTATCAACAACCACAGACAGGGTGTGCTGTTCTATTTTTTCTGTATTTTCTTCAATGAAATATGCAGAGGCCGGTTGGTTTACTTTTTCTTCTTGCGTCATTTCAAAAACCTTAAAAATTCAAGGGTCGTCCCCTCAAGCTTTACAATTATTTATGCTTATACGAGCGATTTACCATCAACACCAATCGCATCGCCAATATTTTCATCATTCACTTCATCATCAAGCAACATCTCATTATGAGGTGCACCAGATGGGATCATCGGGAAACAGTTTGCCAAGTTTGCCACGCGACAATCAAAAATAACAGGCCCATCAATGTCAATCATTTCATCAATCGCCCCTGCAAGCTCATCTGGTTTGGAACACCGCATCCCCGTTGCCCCAAACGCTTTAGCCAAATCGACAAAATCTGGCAAAGCTTCGGTATAAGTTTCAGACAGGCGGTTGCCATGCAACAATTGCTGCCACTGACGCACCATACCCATATATTGATTATTCAAAATAAAGACTTTAATCGGCAAACCATGTTGCATGGCGGTCGCCATTTCCTGCATGTTCATCATAAAGGAGGCATCACCGGAAATATCAATCACCAACGAATTAGGATGTGCCACCTGCACACCAACCGCTGCTGGCAAGCCATAACCCATAGTGCCAAGCCCGCCCGAAGTCATCCAACGGTTAGGCTGTTCAAATTTCAAATATTGCGCCGCCCACATTTGGTGCTGGCCCACTTCAGTGGTAAAATAAGTGTCCTTATTTTCAGTGCGCGCCTGCAAAGTTTCAATTGCAAATTGAGGCATGATCACATCGCTATTGTCTTTATAGGCAAGGCACTGACGCGCCTTCCATACATCAATCTGATCAAACCACTTTTTAAGGGCAAGTTTATCAACACTTGGATTGCGTTTCTTCCATTCCTTTACCATTGCCTCTAAAACATGACCGCAATCACCTACAATCGGCACATCAACTTTAACAATCTTGTTTATTGAGGTGCGATCAATATCAATATGAATTTTCTTTGAATTTGGCGAGAACGCATCAAGGCGGCCAGTAATGCGATCATCAAACCGTGCGCCAACACAAATCATCAAATCACAATCATGCATAGCTAAATTTGCTTCATACGTACCGTGCATACCAAGCATACCCAACCAATTTTTACCGGACGCAGGATAAGCGCCCAGGCCCATCAATGTTGAGGTTATCGGAAAATCAGTCAACTCGACAAGTTCACGCAACAGTTCAGATGCATGTGGCCCGGCATTAATTACCCCGCCACCTGTATAAAAAACCGGCTTCTTGGCGTTGGCCATCAAATCAATCGCCGCTTCAATTGCCACTGCATCACCGTCCATTTTCGGCACATAAGTTTTATGAGCAATGTTTTCTTTGCCCAAATATTCACCCGTGGCAAATTGAACATCTTTCGGCACATCAATAACCACAGGGCCGGGGCGACCGCTAGTTGCCACATAAAACGCTTCATGAATGATCCGTGCCAAATCATCAACGCTTTTGACCAGATAATTATGCTTGGTGCATGGGCGCGTAATACCAACGGTATCACACTCTTGAAACGCATCAGAACCAATGAGCGGCGTTGGCACCTGCCCACTGATACAAACCATTGGAATGGAATCCAGCAAAGCATCAGTTAATCCTGTCACCGCATTAGTCGCACCAGGCCCTGATGTCACCAATACCACACCGCATTTACCGGTTGAACGGGCATAGCCTTCAGCAGCATGGGTTGCCCCTTGTTCATGGCGCACCAAAACATGTTGAATTTCTTCTTGTTGAAACAGCTCGTCATAAATCGGTAGCACGGCACCTCCTGGATACCCAAACACATGGCTCACACCCTGCTCGGCCAATGCTTTTAAGATAATTTCAGCACCGTTTAATTGCTGACTTTCCAAATCTTGTTTTGAAGCACTCATTTATTTGTCTTTCTTCTTCAACTTTGCCTAAAGGCTTTTCAACTTAGCTTTAAACCATTTTACCAATAAAAAAAGGCCTCTTAAAAAGAGACCTTGCCGCGCACCACCAAAAACTAAAATTACCAGTCAGGTAATTCCAGAGGTGCGCATTCTAACCACGACGAGAATATTTTTATTTAAAAAAGTCATGGCGAATTATTAGCATGCAAATTTCACACGTCAAGAGGCTTTCTTTGCCGCATTAAAATGGGCTGTAATATGCCAAAAACAATTGATGAAAAAAACGCATAAGCTGCCAACCCCAGCAAAATTGCTTCTATACCAATACCATTATCTAACAAGTACCCCGTCAAGCCCGGCCCGATTGCAGTGCTGAAAACCATTGCCGCCGAGGTTAAGGCCTTTACCGCTCCAAGATGGGCTGTACCATAAAGCTCGGCCCAAATCGCACTCGAAATCGTTTGCGCCGCACCAATGGTGGAACCAATCAGCACCATGCCCAACAATCCGCTCCATTGGCTTTGCCCATAAGAAAACACCACCATTGCCGAAGCCACAGGCAACAAATAATATGGCAATAACTGGCGCGCGCTCCATTTATCAACCGCCCAGCCAACAATCAAAGAAACCACAATGCCAGCCCCTGCAAAGGCGGGATAAAAGCTCGCCCAGATTGTGATATCCCATCCCTTAACCTCAACCAGATAAGCCTGATGAAAAAACGTCACCGTCGCAATAAACGCTGTAGCCAGCATGCCCGGCAAAATCGCAAAAAACAACCCGTCACGCATAATCTGTTTACGTGTCCAGCTATAGGTATCATCTTTATCACCCGCCACCGTTTCAATCGTTCCAACTGCCCGCTCTGTTCGGGTGAAAAGATAAAACACACTACCAAGACCAACCAGCACCACACCAGCGGCAATCATCCATGTTTCACGCCAGCCAAAATACACCACAGATAAAACAGCAACACTTGGCACCACCGCCTCACCAACCGAATGACCAAGCGAAGCCACACTAAGGGCGCGCCCGCGATGAGCATTAAACCACCGTGCCATCGCCGTCATCGCCACATGACCCATCATGCCCTGCCCGAACAAACGCAGCAAATAAATCGTCAACGCCAACAAAACCAGTGAATTGGAAATACCCATCAGCAAACAACCAACAGACAAACCAACAATGGTCAACAATCCCAAAGTTTTAAGCCGCATCACATCGGCAAGTTGGCCCATATAAATCAGAGTAAATGCGCTCGCTAAAGTCGCCCCCATATATATAAAGCCAAAATCACCATGACTTAATGAGAACGCCTGACGAATCTGCCCGCCAAAAAGCGCAATAAAATAAGTTTGCCCAAAAGTAGACGCCGCCGTCAGCAATGCCCCGGCCATCAACCAGCGAAAGTTGGTTTTTAAAAACTGTAAATAACTCATGAGGCAAGCCTTAAAACCTAAAGCCATAATACGCAATTCTTGCAATAGCTAGCTGCAAAGCAATGTTTATACACACTTTTTCAACTCAAGGTTTAAGCTTTCTGTACACAGAATGAATTAATCAGTTCACTGTTAATATTTATTAGACAAATCATGTTAGGTCACATATGTAAGAAAAAAAACTTCAAAGATTGATCTATCGCATGGCATTTTTCAAAACTGTTCAAACTTGCGTCCTTTCAGCCGCAATGCTTTTAGGCGTAAACACCGCTCACGCGGCCTCTAATCTGAACAAACAAATTTTTGAAATAATGACAACCCATTGTAATGACGTGCTTTTCAACTCCGATGGCGGTGGCGTTACGGCCTGTGTTGAAGCAAGCTACCGCTATAATGAGTGGCAATTTGGCTATGGCCTTTATGGCGCTACAGCCGAACGCATTGGCGGCGGCACCCCGGGCGATAATTTGCGCGATTTAGCCCGATTCACCGTTGGCCTTGGTCAATTAAAACAAAAATCATGGGGCGATTACGCCTTACAAGGACATGTTGGCCTTGAAGGTGGCATAATCGACAAATGGTCCAAAAAGCTTCAAAAAGCCACCCATAAAATTTTTGGTGCCGGCTATCACGCCCCGATCAGCACCAAAAAGACCACCTTTGTTGGCGGTGTATCTGGATGGGCGCGCGCAGATGGTTTGCAATTCAAAGACAATCGACTCGCTCTGAAATTTCAGCCCTATAGCCATGCGGCCTTGGGATTAGACACAATTGAAGCCGGTGTTGGCTTCCTCATCGCGTTCCAACCACTTGGCGCAACACAAAACATGGCACTTCAAATGCCCAAAAACGGTGCTTATCTCGCCCCTATTGGCGGTGATGGCATTGGCATGTTTGCCGCTGCCCGTGTGGTCGCGCGTGAGACGCTTTACAGCGGCTTGCGCAAACCTGCCATTTTAGAATTTGGCACAGTTACCCAATATACAGCTTTTGATATGGTAAAACTGGGCTGGTCCGCCTCATGCACCACAAAACCCTATAAAGGCGCACCTAAAGCAGATTGCAAAACCGAAATCCGCATAGGTTATGTGCTATCAAGCCTCCTGCATTAAAAATCCGTCTCTTGCTAACAAAAACCTTTTTAATGCCCTCATAAAAAGTTTAAGCAGTATAAGTAGTCCATGTTCAGGTCGCTGAATGAGGGAAAGCAAGATAGTATCTTCAAGAAAAATTGAATTTTTGTAACTTTACTTTACCAATGGGTAGGCTAATGACTAACAATGACCAATTTTTTACATAGCTTGATCTTATTCGCCTTTTTAGCGACTGGTTTTGCTGACACTTTGTCGGTGCATCAGGCATATAGCAAATCATCTATGCAAACATTCAATCAGACTGCTGGTTTTTGTAGCGCCAGCATGCAGACAAAACCCGTTAATATAGACAATTCTTGCATAAAAAGCACAAAATCCGTCTCCAATCATCCCGCTTCTGACAAATCCCCGGCAAGCCAGCCCCTTTCAGAATGTGAAATGCTGCACTGTAATTCTCACTATCTGTTTGTCGCTCAAATCAGCACGATTGAACGCGCGCCAAATCACGACACCCATTTGCGCCCAACAAAGAGTAAACCCTTTGTCATTCGCTTATCTCCTTCAAAAAGGCCACCGCGAACTTTTTCCTGAAATACAAATTCTCAATCTACTTTGACAATTCGCAGGAAAAATTCATGTTAAATCGACGTTCCGCCATGGCCCTTGGCCTTGCCGCACTTGCCAGCCCACAAGCTGCATTTGCCCATTCAACCAAAAAATTCAAACTGGCATCAAAATATGAGCCGCAACTGGTTCCTTTCACCAAATACCCCGTTGGAACTTTGGTAATAGACCCACGTAATCGTTATCTGTACTGGGTCGAAAAACCCGGTTTTGCCCGTCGTTACGGCGTCGGTGTCGGCCGTGCAGGTTTAGCCTTTAAAGGATCTGCCATTATCGGACGCAAGGCCAAGTGGCCTCGGTGGACACCAACCAAAAACATGATCAAACGCGAGCCAAAAAAATATGCCCGCTTTGCCAACGGCGTTCCTGGTGGGCCAAAAAACCCCCTTGGAGCCCGCGCTTTGTACTTATATCAAAACGGCCGTGACACATTATATCGCATTCACGGCACAACTGCGCCATCTTCAATTGGTAGAGCTGTGTCCAATGGTTGTATTCGAATGCTCAATCGTCATGTCAAAGAACTTTACACGCGTGTTCCAAATGGCACCAAAGTAATCGTTTTATAACCCCATATAAATTAAAGAAAATACGAGGAATTCCCAATGCAAATTGGAAGAAAAATAGATCGACGCTCATTTTTGCGTTCCAGCACAGGTATTGTTGGCACAAGTTTAGGCGGATTGGTTTTAGCAGGGTGTGCACGCGGACCCGTTCCTGGCTTTGGCGTTAGTGATGTCAATGCCTCTTCAATGTATGCAGCATTGCCCAACGAACAATTCCCGATACCGGCAGTGAACCTCAATTTGTTGAAAAAGCGCTACTATCGCCGCCGTGTCGACAACCCAACAGGAGCAGCACCGGGCACTGTGTATGTTGATACAAAAAATTTCTATCTGTACTTCACCGAAGAAAACAACAAAGCCATGCGTTATGGTGTTGGACTGGGCCGAGCTGGTTTTGAATGGTCTGGTGATGGACGCATTGCCTGGAAAAAGAAATGGCCAACATGGACACCACCCAGCGACATGATTGAGCGCGAACCAAAACTTGAGAAATACAGCGCCAAAAACGGCGGCATGCCCCCAGGGCTGGATAACCCCCTTGGCGCGCGGGCCTTGTATATTTTTAAAGGCAATAAAGACACACTATACCGGCTTCACGGCACCTCCGAAACCTATTCAATCGGTAAAGCGGTATCTTCTGGCTGTGTCCGTCTATTAAATCAGGACGTTATAGACCTGTATAACCGCGTTCCCAATGGCGCCCCAATCATTGTTGCCTGAAGTTTCAACAGTTTAAAAAACAAAGCCAGCCAAGAACACCTTGGCTGGCTGATCGTTTCATTTCACACAACAAACCCAAGATTAAGCCCCTCTGCATCGCGCAAAAGAACCCCGCAATACCGCCGCCTTCTTCGTCCTGCCACAAACACCCTTTAAACTGCCTATTTAACATCAATGCCAAACAGGTATATGATTAGGCTTTAAAGATTCGCAGGCATTATAATAAGACCTGCTACAATACGGGGAAGACGGCATGGCCGAAGATCTAATGCGCTATGATATGTTGGCACAGGATGCATTGCGCTCTGTGGTAAAACTGGCCTTGAAACGCGTTCAAGAAAGCGGATTACCGGGCGAACATCATTTTTTCATTGCCGTTTCATTAGACCACCCCGGTGTTAAAATTTCCGAACGCTTACGGTCCAAATACGATGATGAAATGACTATCGTATTACAACATCAGTTCTGGAACCTTGAAGTTTATGACAAGTTTTTCGAAGTTGAACTGTCCTTCGACAATACACCAGAACGCCTGGTCGTACCATTTGCTGCGGTAAAGGGCTTTTTTGATCCTTCCGTTCAATTTGGCCTGCAATTTGAAGTCGCAGGACAAGAAAACGATTTAGAACAAGAAACAGCCGGCCTGAAAGTTGCTGCCGATAACAGCGAAAACCAGCAGGAAAGCACCTCCTCTGATAGCGCTGATGAAGGAAACGGTACTGAATTGCCAGAACCAACATCCAAAAAACCATCAAATGATGATTCAACGGTTGTGTCACTAGACAGCTTCCGCAAGAAGTAACATTTGCAAAGGTTGTGACCCCATGTCTTTAAAAGCCTCAAAATGTCAAAGCCTTTCAGCCGCGGTAATTTCCTTTTTCTTACTGACAGGTTTCTCAACAACCGCTGGCACCCAAGCCCCCGACCTCAAGGATCCTTTGGTAAATGTGCCTGCTAAAAAATTATTTGGCGCAAAAAAGCGAGCTGCAAATTTACAACCCCAGTCTTTTGGTTATTACACAAAGGGCTGCATTGCAGGGGCCGCACAACTCCCCGTAACAGGCCCAGCCTGGCAGGCCATGCGCCTTGGTCGCAATCGCAATTGGGGCCATCCTGATCTTATTGCGCTTATTGAGCGCCTGGCCACCGAGGCCAAAGCAAATGATGGCTGGAACGGCCTGTTGGTTGGCGATATGTCCCAACCACGCGGCGGCCCCATGACATCGGGCCACGCAAGTCATCAGGTCGGCCTTGATGCTGATATCTGGCTCACCCCAATGCCCAACCGGGTTTTAAGTCGTAAAGAGCGCGCATCAATCAGCGCCAGACTTATGGTGCTCGATCGCAAACGCATCAACCCGAAACGTTGGACAAATGCCCATAACCGGCTAATCCGCCGCGCCGCTTCCTATCCGCAAG
>JALWJW010000217.1 GCA_026996935.1 Hyphomicrobiales bacterium | reverse complement strand
CCGGGCCTTTGACAGGTACCAATGCCTCAACGGCGGGCCGTTATTCGGTTATTACTAAAGGTGAGCTGACAGGCGCTATTGCGTGTTCAAACTCTGGCGGCTTTTTTGGTAATGAAATGAAAAATGCTGGCTGGGATATGATTATCTTTGAAGGTAAATCTCCAAAACCGGTTTATTTGTTTGTTCAGGACGATAATGCAGAACTGATCGATGCGGCGGATTTCTGGGGTACGTCATGTTGGGATACTGAAGAAGGTATTAAGGCCAAACATGGTGATGAATTTATTCGTGTGGCCTCAATTGGTGTTTCTGGTGAAAAGGGCGTTAAATATGCCTGTATCATTAACGATATGGATCGTGCGGCCGGGCGTTCTGGTGTTGGCACGGTTATGGGCTCGAAAAACCTTAAAGCTGTAGCTATTCGCGGCACCCTTGGTGTTACAGTGAAAGATCGTGATGCATTTGCCAAGGCGGTTGCTGCGGGTAAAGCTGTTTTGGCTGAAAACCCGGTAACGGGCCAGGGGCTGCCTACATATGGCACACAGGTGTTGATGAATGTGATCAACGAATCTGGTGCGCTTCCAACTCACAATCATATCGATGTGCAGTTTGATGGTGCTCATGATATTTCTGGCGAAGCTATGCATGAACCGCGTAAATCTGACGGCAAACCCAACCTTGTCAGTAATGCGGCTTGTTTTGCCTGTACGATTGCCTGTCAACGGGTTTCAACTATTGATCGCACGCATTACACTGTCAAAGATCGTCCTGAATACCAAAAAGCTTCAGGTGGGCTTGAGTATGAAGCGGCCTGGTCGCTTGGTGCTGCAACTGGTGTGAATGATCTGGATGCGCTGACATTTGCAAACTTTGTTTGTAATGAGCAAGGTATTGATCCGATTACCTTTGGTTCAACCGTTGCTGCGGCTATGGAAATGTATGAAGACGGCACTATTGATGACAGTGTTACCGATGGTATTAAGCTGACATGGGGCAATGCTGAAGCCTTGACCACATTGGCAGAACTTACCGGTAAAGCTGAAGGTTTTGGTGCTGAAATTGGTCTTGGTTCAAAACGTCTGTGTGAAAAATATGGCCGTCCGGAACTTTCCATGGGTGTAAAAGGGCAGGAATTCCCCGCTTATGATGGCCGCGGTATTCAGGGTATTGGTTTGGCTTATGCCACATCAAACCGTGGTGCCTGTCACCTTCGTGGTTATACCATTGCATCTGAAATTCTAGGTATTCCTGAAAAAACCGATCCGCTTCAGTCAGATGGCAAGGCCGGTTTGGTAAAAGCGTTTCAGGATGCAACGGCAGCATTTGATTCTGCCGGTGTTTGTATCTTTACCACCTTTGCCTGGACTGCTGATGATCTAACTCCGCAAATGGATGCAGCTTGCGAAGGTGAATGGACAACCGAGCGTTTGCTTGAAATTGGCGAGCGTATCTGGAACATGGAACGTCAGTTCAACCTGGCGGCTGGTCTAACGGCAGCCGATGATACTTTGCCGAAGCGTTTGTTGAAAGATGCTGCGAAAACTGGACCTGCAAAAGGTAAGGTGAGCGAGCTGGGCAAAATGCTTCCCGAGTATTATGAGGCACGTGGCTGGACACCAGAAGGTGTGCCAACTGCTGAAACGTTGGAGCGTTTCGGGTTGTCATAATAAAACCGGATTTAAGGCGGGGGATATTTCTCCCGCCTTTGCTTTTTTTGAAAATTTTTACGAAACCTATACAGATTGAGAGCGCGATATGAGCATTGATTATGTGATCGTTGGAGCTGGCCCTGCTGCTGTTGCTGCGGCTGAAACTATACGTCAAAATGATGCGAAGGGATCTATTACTATCCTTTCAGGTGAAAATCAGGCACCTTATTCACGCATGGCAATCCCTTATGTTCTTACGGGTAAAATTGATAATGCCGGCACCCATTTGCGCAAAACGGCGGGGCATTTTGATGATCTGTCGATCACGGTGCAAAACGGTATGGTTGAGAGTGTTGATACAGCAGCCAAGTCTTTGAAATTGGCTGACGGTAGCCGTATTGAATATGGCAAATTGCTGGTTGCCACGGGTGCATCACCGGTTAATCCGCCAATTGACGGTTTGGATTTGCCCGGCGTTCATCATTGCTGGACGCTTGATGATGCAGATGGCATTGCCAGATTAGCCGGTAAAGGCTCTGATATTGTTTTGATGGGTGCTGGTTTTATCGGCTGCATTATTTTAGAAGCCTTGGCAGCGCGCGGAGCCAATTTGACCGTGGTTGAAGCAGAAGATCGCATGGTGCCACGGATGATGGATGAAACCGCCGGTAATATGGTCAAAGACTGGTGCCAGAATAAAGGCATGACAGTGTTGACCTCAACGCGGGTCAACGGGCTTTCACAAAATGGCGATAAGCTTGCTGTGGCGCTTGATAGTGGCGACACGCAAGATGCTGATTTAGTTGTGGTCGCAACGGGCGTTCGGGCCAATATTGATTTTGTTGAAGGTAGCGGTATTGAGGTTGATGAAGGCATCAAGATTGATCAATTTATGCAAACCAGTGTTGAAGATGTTTATGCCGCTGGTGATTGCGCTCAAGGGTTGGATTTTTCAACCAATGACTGGTCGGTGCACGCCATTCAACCAACCGCGACCGAACATGGCCGTATTGCCGCGCTGAATATGGTGGGGAAACGGGCTGAATATAAAGGCAGCCTGAATATGAACGTGCTTGATACGGCAGGTTTAATCTCGTCTTCATTTGGCGAATGGCAGGGGGTAGAAGGTGGTGAAACGGCGCAGGTTTTGGATGCGAATAACTTCCGGTACACCCAACTGGCTTTTGATGGTGATGTACTGGTAGGGGCGCTGACCTTGGGGCGCACAGATAATATTGGTGTATTACGCGGGCTTATTCAATCACGGACAAAACTGGGTGTGTGGAAAGACCGCTTAATGAAAAACCCCAATCGGATTATGGAAGCCTATATTGCGGGCACGCATAGCTGATCGTTGTGTTTTATGATTAATCATACAGGCGATTTGTGACCTTAAAAACGAAATCGTTACACGATTGCAACTTTGCTTTGCTGTAAAATGACGCTACAACGCTTTTTATGCGCTCTGTAATAATACAAATATTGGTTTTGGTTTTTCTGATTGGTGGAGCAGGTGGGGCATATTTTTATGGCCCGAACTTCTTAAGCAGTAAAAAGACTTATGCGAAAACCAAGAAAGCCAAAGAGAAAATATGGCCTGTTCGAACGGTTGAACTAAAATCTGGTGACCATGTGATCACGCGGCAGGTTTTTGGCCGTGTTGGGGCCGGGCTTGCTTCTGATTTGAGCTTCCAGATTTCTGGTTGCATAGATAAAACCATGGACAATCTAAAAACTGGTGTTGCGGTTCGTAAAGGTGATGAACTGGCCCGGCTTGATACACGTTTGCTTAAACTAAATCTACTGGGTGCGCAGTCGCGTTTGGGTGAGTTGCAATCAGAAGAAAGCGAACTTAAGACCAAACTGAAGAATACTGATAAATTAAAGAAAAATGCTGAGCAGGCACTGGCATTGGCCAAACGTGCTTATGACCGCCAAAAAGGGCTAATGAAACGTGGTGTTGTTTCATCTCTTTCAGGGGAAAAGGCAGAGAAGGTTTTGCGTGATGCCAGCTCCAGCCTGGTGCGGATTGAAAACGATGAGGCGGCATTGCGTGGCTCAATTGTTACGATGGCGAGACGTTTGGAAAGTGCGCGCCAGGCTATTGATAAGGCTAAATTGCAAATGCAATATGCCGTGCTAAAAGCCCCGCATGACGGGGTTGTGGCGCGGACAAGTTTGGAAAACGGGTCGTGCGTTGGGGCCATGGCACCATTGGTGCGCTTGATAGATGTTACTTCATTGGAAATTTTACTTGATGTGCCGGTGCATATGTATAAGCAATTGCAGGCGCAAGGGGCAGTCGTTGGGCAAGAGGTTGCGATTGTAGTTAGTGGTGATCAAACTGTCTTAGCTAAAATTGCACGGGTATCGCCGCAGATTGACGAAAAGAAACAAATGGTGCTGGTTGCTGTTAAGTTGATCGACAGTAGTGATGCCAAACGGTTTATCAGTGGGCAAAAAGTGCGCGCGCGCATTAATGTGCAGCAGTTAAAAAACGTGTTTAAAATTCCTGCCAGTGCGGTGTTTGATGATCGCTCGGTCTTTGCCATTAAGGGTGATCGGCTGGAGGATCACAATATTAAAGTATTGGCGCGCAATGATCAGTTTGCCTTTGTTCGCGGTGATATCAAAGATGGGCAATCAATTATTACAACACCGCTAAGTCAGGCAATGACTGGGCTTAAAGTCAAAGTGCTGGCGCAAAAGTGAGCATGTTGAAATGCGATTGATAAAATATTTTGTTGACCATCGCACGGCGGCTAATCTGGCTATGGTCCTTATTCTGGCCATTGGTTTTGCCAGTTTTTACTCGCTTAATGTTCAGCTTTTCCCAACCTATGAAGTTAAGCGAATTACTGTAAAAGTGAGTTGGCGCGGGGCCAGTGTGGGGGCGATGGACCGTCTTGTTGGTCATGTGCTTGATACCACCTTAAACGCGGTGCGTGATGTTAAAAATGTGCGCACCTCCAGTTATAGTGGCCGGACATATGCATCTGTGCGGTTTAATGATGATGCTGATATGCAAATTGCTTTAAGCGATGTGCAAAGTGCGGTTGCTTCTATCACCACTTTTCCCAAAGACATTGATCAGCCGGTTGTGACGTTGAGAAGTCCAACCGAACATGTGGCGCGGGTGTTGATTTCCGGGCCGTTTTCTGATGCGGTCAAGCAGCAGCTTTCAGAGACGATTGTCAAAAAATTTAGAGCTGGCGGGGTAAGCAATGTTACAGTTCGCGGTGCGCCAAAACTGAATTTATATGTGGATGTAGATCCGTTATTGGCGCGTCAATATGGTAGTAATGTTGAAGTCATAACTGCGGCTGTGCGCCGGGCTATTCATAATAATCCAGGCGGGTCTCTTGAATCTGGCACCAGCTCCATTACGACCCGTATGGATGCGACCCACGATATTAAAACATTAAGTGATGTATTGGTTTCAGGTTCAAATGGTCAGTTTAAGGTAGGTGATGTGGCGACGGTATCAATTGCCACGCCAACGCGTCAAAGCCGGGCGGTGTTTCCTGAAGGTAATGGTTTTTTTCTTAATTTCAGTCGTAACCCGAGTGAAAATGCACTTGATGTTGCCAATAAAATTCGCAAAACGATGGTGAAGATTAAGGCTGAATTACCGTCCACCGTGTCAATGAGGCTTTATGATGTGCGCGCTGATCAGATTAAAGATCGGTTGAGCTTATTGGGGAAAAATGCGGCCCTTGGTTTGGCATTGGTGGCGTTGACGCTGTTTATATTTTTAAATTTTCGGGCGGCTATTTGGGTGGTGATTGGCATTCCGACGGCCTTTGCCGCATCATTTATTCTGATGTGGGTGACGGGGCAAACCATCAATATGATTTCAGCTTTTGCCATGGTGATGATTTTAGGGATCATTGTTGATGATGCCATTGTGGTGGCTGAGAATATTGTGACGCGGCAAGCGACATCTGCAACCCCGGCGGAGGGGGCTTTTCAGGGGGCTAATGCTATGTGGCGGCCGGTTTTTACCGCCACTTTGACCACGATTGCCGCTTTTGCCCCTATTATCTTTTTAACTGATTCCATTGGCAGTTATGTTAAAGCCATTCCTTATTTTGTCTGTGTGGCGTTGATTGCCAGCTTGGCCGAGTGTTTTTTTCTGTTGCCTGGCCATATGCGTCATGGTGGTAAAACGGTTGCCGGCAAGCCTAAAGTGTCAGCCTTTCGCGCCGGGATTGATCGTGGTTTTAAGTGGTTTGTGAATGTGCCATTTGCAAAACTAATCGATATGGCATTTCGGTTGCGCTATCTCTCGATGGCGGTGGCGATCGGATTTGTCGGTCTTGCGGTTATTCTGGCCATGACAAATTCAGTACGGTTTCAGTTTTGGCTTAACCCTCAATCCAATTTTCTTTTTGCCAATTTTACCTTGTCACCCGGCTCGAGCGATAAAGATACCAAACAGGCGGTTGAAAATTTGTGGCAGGGTTTGCAGAAAGTTGAAAAGGATCTGGGTTATAAGCCCTATGGTCTGGTTAAAGCGACGTTTGGTCTGACCGGGCGTACATTGTCGTGGGGAACACGGCCCACCGACCCTGCTGTTGGTTCGGTTCTGGTAGAGCTTGTTGATGATGGTGGTGAGCGCATTACCTCAAAAGCCTTTGTAAAAAAATGGCGTGAAGCCATACCACCTATCGCCGGGCTTGTTTCACTGGAAATTTCGCAAAATCGAACGGGGCCAGATGGGGCCGATGTTGATGTGACGGTGAAAGCGCAAGAGGCTGATAATCTTAAACGGGCAATTGCCAGGCTTGAAGCAAGTTTGCGTGAAATTGACGGGGTGCAGAATATTCGCAATTCATTAACGGGAACATCTACTGAACTTCAATTTGCATTGTCACAGGCCGGGATCGAGCGTGGGTTTTCCGGTCAAGATGTCGGGCGGCAGATTTTTAGCGGCTTAACAGGTCAAAAGGCTGACCGTATCGCCAAAGGTGACGGGTTTTTAGATGTGATTGTCCGCTATAAAACCAGTGGAGAAAAAGGCAAAGCAATCAGTGACAATGTGGAAGATGTGTTGTCGTATTTCCCGCTTAAAAATGGCTTGGGTGAAGAAGCGTCATTTTTTGATGTTGCCACGCTTTCATATGGTTATAGCGAAACGATTTTACGCCGCCGTAATGGTGAGCTTACCGCATCGGTGAAAGCCAATGTGGATCGCAAAAAAGTTGATGCTCCAGCGGTGTGGAAAAAATTGGATGCAACGGTTTTGCCAGCTATCTCCAGTGATGAAGATGTACGGTTTTCTTATGAAGGAAAACGCAAAGAGCGGGATCGGGCGATGGGTGAGATTGAACTTGCTCTTATTATCGGGCTAATTGCTATTTATTGTATTTTGGCCTGGAGTATGGAAAGTTTTATGCTGCCTTTGGCGATTATGCTGGTGTTGCCACTTGGGGCGGCAGGCGCGGTAATTGGCCATTATGTGCTTGATTATAAGATGACAATATTGTCACTGGTGGCTTTGGTGGCGCTGTTTGGTGTGTTGGTGAACGACTCGATTATTCTGTTTGAAGAAATAAGGCACCAAAAACGACAAGGTAAAGATTTACGTATCGCCACGGTTAAAGGTTATGCGGCGCGTTTTCGGCCAGTGTTTTTAACCTCTTTGACCACCGTTGTTGGCTTGGGGCCGTTAATATTTGAGTCGGGTTATCAGGCACAATTTTTGGTGCCGATTGCCATTACCATTACCTGGGGTTTGGCTTTTGCCACCTTGATGAGTTTCTTTCTGGTGCCTGCGACCGTGGCGATTGCCGGAGATTTGCATTTAACAAAAAATAATCCTCATAATAAGCCTTGACCTTCTAGTGACGGGAAGGCCTATATCAGGCCTCATGAAGCGCGTTGGAGCGTGTTGCGGGCTTTGTTTTGTCTTTAAACAAAGCCCGTAGATTTTTTTATGAGGTTTTTGATGGATGCATCGGTTGTTGATAGTGGATCTTTGTCGGTAAGTTTACCAATTAAAGGCATGACGTGTTCAGCTTGTTCAGGGCGGGTGGAAAAAACGCTTGGTCGGGCCGAGGGGGTAAAGTCTGCAACGGTTAATCTGGCGCTTGAACGAGCCGAGATTGTTTTTGATCCTGATGTTGTAAATACATCTGAATTGGCAGGTGTGATCGAGGATACGGGTTTTGAAGTGCCTGTTGAAACTATAGGCCTTGATGTAACGGGAATGACCTGTTCTGCCTGTTCGGGGCGGGTGGAAAAGGTTTTAAAACAAATGCCCGGCGTTATCGATGCCAGGGTGAATGCGGCAACTGACAGAGCCGACGTTGATTGGTTGGGCGGTGATGCAAACCAGTTGATTGATGCAATTGAAAGCCAAGGTTTTGGTGCCAGTTTGCGAATTACCGCTGCTGCCCAGCGCAGAGAGCAGGAAGCAAAGAAAAAGGCTGAAAATGAGGCGGCTGCCAAAGCTGAATGGCGTTTGCTGGCGATTTCAACCGTGTTGACTTTTCCTTTGGTTATGCAAATGGTTTTGATGGCTTTAGGTTATGGAGTCAAAATGCCCGGTTGGGTCGAGTGGGTGCTGGCAACACCTGTGCAGTTTTGGATTGGCGCGCGGTTTTATAAAGGGGCGTGGAGTTCGCTTAAAGCAAAAGCGGGGAATATGGATGTGTTGGTGGCCATGGGCACCAGTGCGGCGTACTTCTTTTCACTTTATAATCTGATTTCTTCTTATATTACCGGCGGGCCGGTTGGGCATTTATATTTTGAAGCGGCAGCGGTTATTATAACGCTTATCCTCCTTGGTAAAATTTTGGAAGCGCGGGCCAAACGCGGCACTACGGCAGCGATTTGGGAGCTTATGGCGCTGCGCCCTGAAACAGCTAATGTGATGCGCAATGGCAAAGAAGTAACGGTTGCTATTGAAGATGTGCAAACCGATGACATTGTTGTGGTGCGCCCTGGTGAACGCATTCCTGTGGATGGTGTTTTAGTGGAAGGGGTATCGCAATCAGATGAGTCTTTAGTTACGGGTGAAAGTCTGCCAGTTGAAAAAAATGTTGGCGATGAAGTGATTGGCGGGGCGATGAATGGCACTGGCCTTATGCAGGTAAAAGCCATGCGGGTTGGCCAGGATGCAACCCTTTCCAAGATTATTACTTTGGTTGAAAATGCCCAAAGCGGAAAAGCACCTGTTCAACGTTTGGTTGATAAAGTCAGCGCGATATTTGTGCCAACTATTGTGGTTATTTCCGCGTTGACTTTTGCTGGTTGGCTGTTAGCAGGTGGCAGTTTTGATTCTGCTTTTATTGCATCGGTTTCGGTTTTGGTTATTGCGTGCCCTTGCGCGCTGGGTCTTGCCACACCAACGGCGATTGTAGCTGGAACTGGTGCGGCGGCGAAAGCTGGAATTTTGTTTAAAGATGTTGAAGCACTGGAACAGGCTCATCGCATTGACACAGTGGTGTTTGATAAAACAGGTACATTGACAAAAGGTCAGCCAGCGGTGAGTGATGTGTGGAGTGTTGATGGCGTTGATGATGAAGACCTTGTTGTATTGGCCGCCGGTCTGCAGGCGGGCAGTGAGCATCCTCTTGCCAGAGCGGTGATTGCACGGGCAGATAAAAAAGATCTACCGAAAGTTACAAACTTTGAAAGCCATACTGGTTTTGGCGTGAGTGGTGATGTGGATGATAAGAAAGTTGCCATTGGTAATCTGGCGTTGATGAAAAAACTGGGTGTTGATATTTCTAAACCTGCATTAGATGTGCTGGCCATGCGTCAAGGTGAAGGAAAAACGGCGGTATTTGTGGCTGTAAACGGCCAATTAGCGGGCATATTTGCAATTGGTGATCCGTTGCGTTCTGAAACGGTTGAGGCCATTGCGCAGTTGAAAGCTCAAGGGGTGTCAACGGTTATGCTTACGGGCGATGCGCGTGCAACTGCTAATTGGATTGCGAAAGCAGCAGGTATTGATGAGGTGATTGCTGAAGTGCGCCCTGATGATAAAGCCAACTATATCAAGCAATTGCAAGATGAGGGCAAAGTTGTGGCGATGGTGGGTGATGGTGTGAACGATGCGCCCGCTTTAGCCCTGGCTGATGTGGGCATTGCCATGGGGTCCGGCTCTGATGTAGCGATGGAAACGGCAGGTATTACCTTGATGCGCTCCAACCCTAAAATGGTAAGCGCTGCCCTTGATGTTTCTAAACGGACATGGTCCAAACTTTGGCAGAATCTGTTCTGGGCTTTTATTTATAATCTGATCGGTATTCCGTTGGCTGTTTTGGGCCTGTTAAACCCGGCCCTTGCCGGGGCAGCGATGGCGGCAAGCTCGGTGAGTGTGGTAACCAGTTCATTGATGCTGCGATATTGGAAACCAAAGGTTTAATGCCGCATAAATTTAAAATGCCTAACAAAAGTTGACCATTTGCTCGAATACTTTGGGTTGTGCTAAATTCTTCTTTACTTCTTGGTGCTATAAGCGCTGAAAAAGAAGTAATGGGGCAGATAATGGCATTTTCGTTTAGTGTATTTTCAACCGGTTGTCGGGCAAAGCTTTTTCAAAAGGGCTTACTCGTTGATGATCAACACCGTTTACTCGCGCGGTTTTTACCGTGGTTGTATTTAATGGTTATAACCCAGCAGGTGGTTGCCTGGTTTAATGTGATCCGTGATGGTTTAGATCCTTTATGGGTCGGGCCTTTTATTATTTTTTCAGGTTTTACTCTTTCACGGTGTTTTTATTGGTGGAACAATAAAGAAAAATTCAAAACCTATACAAAAGCACAAAAACGCAAAGACATTATTATGGCTTCTATAATGGCGCCAACACTGGGTTTGTTCTTTTCGTGTTTGTCGACCTATATGGTTGTCACTACTGGTGATGTGGATCAGGTTTTTATTGGCATGGCCATTATTGCGATTTCAACAGCAGGTGCCTTCAGTCTTTATATGGTCCCGATTGCTGCAATGGTGACGATTTTTACAGCTTTAGTGCCTTTGGCAACGACGTTCATTTTGTCTGATGATAATAGTCTGGTTAGTCTTGGTGTTACTTTATTTGGTATTTTATTCTTTAGCGAATTTTTGATTGCTCAAAGTTTTTTGAGTTTTTCTGATCTTGTCTGTTCGCGGTTTCGTCTTGAAAAAGAAAAAGCAGCTTCTCAGCGCATTGCTGATTCTGTTAATAGATTGGCCTATTATGATGCGTTGACGGACTTGCCAAATCGTCGGAAATTTGTTGATCTTCTTGCCGAATTTCAGGAAAAAACTAATAGTGGCGAAAAAGGTTTTGCGGTTGGTGTTCTTGCTATTACCGGGTTTAAGGGGATTGAAGAAGTTTATGGTCGCGATACGTGTGACAATCTACTTAGACAAGTTGCAGACCGGCTAGTGGGTTTAAATGAGAAATACTACGATAATAACGGTTTGGTTGCGCGTTTGAATGAGGGTGAATTTGTTTTTATTGCCCCTGATGTTGAAAATGTTGAACACGCCAATGGTATGGGTGGGGTTTTATGCGAAACTCTAAGTGTGGACTTTGATACCCGTGAAGGTAAGCTTTCTCTGGCATTTTCGTGCGGGGTGGCTTTGTATCCTTATAGTGACAGTGACCCTGATCAACTTATTGTTCGCGCTGATATGGCGCGACGTAAGTCGGCGAAGGGGAACTTTAACACGATTGGTGTGTTCAGTTTGAGCATGGAGTTGTCGCGCCTGCGTAAAACGCGTGTGGAATATGCTTTGAGAAAGGCGGTTGAAGAAGATGTAATAGAACCGTGGTTTCAACCAATTGTGCGGATTTGTGATGGGCGTATCGTTGGATTTGAATCATTGGCGCGCTGGCATGATAAAACTCTTGGTCATGTTGGACCTGATGAATTCATTGAAATTGCCGAAAAGTCGCAATTGATTGAAAAACTGACGATGAATATGTTTAGACGTTCATTAGAAGTGGCCAAAACATGGTCGTCTGAAACCAAGCTGTTCTTTAACCTGTCTGCTAAAGTGCTGACCCGTCAGCACAGTGTTGACAAAATGCTGGAAATTCTTGCCGAATCTGGCCTTCCTGCCCATCGGCTTGATATTGAATTGACCGAAACAGCCGTGGTTGAAAACCTTGAACTGGCGAAGGTGAAAATACAAAAATTCAAGGATGCCGGCGTTGGTATTGCGCTTGATGATTTTGGCAGTGGCTATTCTAGTCTTGGGCAAATACGAGATTTGCCGCTTGATAAGGTTAAAATTGATAAATGCTTTACCGATCAGATTTGCACAGATGAAAAAATCCGTAATATTGTTGAGGCGATTATTCAGCTTTGTCATCAACTCGATATATCTTGTGTTGTGGAAGGAATTGAAGATCTCGAACAGGTCGGTTTACTGGCTGATTTAAAATGTGAGTTTGGGCAGGGGTACTTGTTTTCTAAACCTATAATGGCAGAGAAAACATCGCGGCGCGTGCTTTTAACCAATGCTGCTTAAGAGTTTGTATTGATTAAAAATTGTTATCTTGCAAAGTCAGAGGTTTTCCTCTTAAACTAAAGTATAAAAGGGAGAAAACAGTGACAGAAAAACCAGCAAAAACCAAAACAGAAGTGGCGCGCCCGTGGTTGAAATCATATCCAGAAGGGGTTCCTGCCGAAATTGATGCATTGAAATTCTCATCTGTTGGCGATTTACTTGTTTCATCATTTGAGAAATTTGGTCCAAAACCGGCGTTTACCTGCATGGGGCGTACGATTTCGTATAGCGAACTTGAAGATTATTCAGGTGATTTTGCTGCCTGGTTACAGTCTAAAGGGTTGCAGAAGGGTGACCGGGTTGCGGTGATGTTGCCAAATGTGTTGCAATATCCCATTGCAATTTCGGGCATCTTACGCGCTGGTCTGGTGGTGGTGAATGTCAATCCGCTTTATACGCCGCGTGAACTTAAACATCAGCTTAAAGACAGTGGCGCAAAAGCAATCATTGTTTTGGAAAACTTTGCTCACACCCTTGAAGCCTCGATCGATGAAAGTGATGTTGAGCATGTTGTTGTGGCAACGATGGGCGATATGCTTGGGTTTAAAGGTCACATCGTCAATTTTGTTGTGCGCTATATTAAGAAGCTTGTGCCGGCGTGGTCACTGCCTGGTAGTGTGTCATTTAAAGATGTTTTGGCCGCGGGTGATCGGCGCGGTTTGACACCTGTTGATGTAAAAGTCGAAGAATTGGCGTTTTTGCAATATACTGGCGGCACGACCGGTGTTTCCAAAGGCGCGGCGCTGAGTCATTCTAATATCTTGTCTAATGTTGAGCAAAATGCTCTTTGGGTTGAGGTGGCTTATCGTAAAAAAGGTCGTCCTGAAAACCTTAATTATGTCTGTGCGTTGCCGCTCTATCATATTTTCGCTCTAACAGTAAATGCGATGATGGGGATGGAGCAGGGCGCGCATAATATTTTAATTCCCAATCCGCGCGATGTGCCAGCTTTTGTTAAAGAATTAGGCAAGTACCCATTTCATGTTTTTCCCGCTCTCAACACCTTGTTTATTTCTTTGATGAACAATGAGGAGTTTAGAAAACTGGATTTCAGCTCTTTGATTTTGACCCTTGGTGGCGGTATGGCGGTGCAGAAATCGGTGGCCGATGAGTGGGAAGAATTAACCGGTTGTATTATTGCCGAAGGTTATGGACTGTCAGAAACATCGCCTGTTGCAACAGCGAACCGTTTTGATGCGACAGAATTTAGCGGCACGATTGGCTTGCCATTGCCTTCAACTGATATTGCCATTCGAAATGATGATGGTGAGGATATGCCGCTTGGTGAAGTGGGTGAAATCTGCATTCGCGGGCCGCAAGTGATGATGGGGTATTGGCAGCGCCCTGAGGCAACGGCAGCGACCATGACCGATGACGGGTTTTTTAAGTCTGGTGATATGGGCTTTATGAATGAAACGGGTCGCACTAAAATTGTTGACCGTAAAAAGAATATGATTCTGGTATCTGGCTTTAATGTTTATCCCAATGAGATTGAAGAAGTTGCTGCTCAACATTCTGGTATTTTAGAAGCTGCCGCCATTGGTGTGCCTGATGATTATTCGGGTGAGGTGGTTAAACTGTTTGTGGTGCGTAAAGACCCCGATCTTACGGAAGAAGATGTTAAAGCCCATTGTAAGAAAACAATGACGGGTTATAAGCGGCCAAAATATATTGAGTTTATTGAGGAACTCCCAAAAACAAATGTTGGCAAAATTTTACATCGAGAATTGCGAGATCGGAAATAATACCAATATCAAGGCTCTCTAATATGAAATAAAAAAGGCGGTAACTCATGTAAGGTTACCGCCTTTAAATTTTTCAAAAACTGTCAGCTTATTTATAAACAGCTTCTTTGCCAAATTCTTTGGTTAGGATGTAATACACAACCGCGCGGTATTTATTGCGGTTTGATTTGCCATATGTTTCCATGCATTTGTCGATCGCTGCATCAAGTTCAGGGCCATCTGACAGACCAAGCTTTTTGATGAGAAAATTATTTTTAACAGTTTCCAATTCTGCTTTGTCAGAAGCAGATACTGTTGAAGCATCAGCGTTATAGATTGCCGGGCCGCAGCCAATGGTTACTTTTGTCAGTAAATCCATATCTGGTGTCATGCCGCATTTTTCTTTTAGATCAGAAGCGTATTTTGCGATTAGGTCGTCTCTTTTACCCATAATGGTGTCCCCTTGATTAAATGTTAGTGGTCGATGCTGAATCGTACAGGGTTTATTTGAGAAATGGAACAGGAGGCAGGGGCGAAGTTGTGCTTTCTGTTGAAAAGTTGGAGGAATATGGCTGATTTTGGGGAAATCTGAGGTTCAACTTTACCGTTTTGTCATCTGGTTTTTGTATGTTTTTTAACTCAAAGCAAGTGAAATCGAGTATTTTCTATCGATAGAATCATTATTTTACTGATTTTATAGAATGGTCATTCACCATGACCTGCTTAAAACTTTACCTACCCAACACAAAGCAATGATTGCGCAGGCATTGGTCGTATTTGATCGGGGCTTAGCGCAAGAGTGAGTTATTTGCTGGATGATGATTATTAAAATTAAAAATCACCCACATCGCATTGCAGACAGGTGATGCCGTTTTGGCGCCACATGTTGATGACTTGCTGGCGGTCATCAACGGTGAAGGCGATGGTTTTGTTTTCGGCCAGCAGGGTATTTAAAATGTCTTGTTTAATTTTGTGGTCGGCGCGGTTGTCGTCATCAGCGCGCATGATGAGGCGGGAAAAGGGGATTTCGTTCCAGGTGAGCCATTGTTCGGTGACTGCGCGAAAACGCTCATTGCGTCCTGTGA